>CAJACJ010000518.1 GCA_903938205.1 uncultured bacterium | reverse complement strand
CCATTGCAGCTGGTATTGCGGTGGCACTTGTTGGAGTTGGCATGCTGCTTCAATCCGCGGGAATTGATTCAGGTCGTGTGCCTTTGCCACTTTGGATGAAGCGCTCGCTTGGCGCAATACACAAAGTGGCCGCAACAATGCAGCCAACTCCACGCGCATTGGTGATTGGATTGGCCACACCGCTGCTTCCCTGTGGATGGCTTTGGGCATTTACAGCGGTGGCTGCGGGCACTGGGCGTGTCGTCGAGGGCGCGTTGGTCATGGCCGCAGTTTGGTTGGGAACTGTTCCAATTCTGGCGCTTGTTGGCGCGGGTATTGCGTCGCTTGGCGGGCAAAAGCGAAGAATTTTAGCGGCAATTGCTGGCGCTTTCATGATTGCCGTTGGCGTGTACACCGCTGGCGTTCGCGCACCGCTTGCTGAAGTTGTGGCAACACGATTGTCTGAAAAAAATAACAACAATCACTCACAAGACATTCGCGCGGGGGCCGTTGGTGATGAGGTGAAAAATTCGACCCTTTCAAACATCGCAAACGGTCCGCACGCGTGTTGTAAAGAAATGAGTGAGCAATGATATTTGTGAACAACACCAATTGTTGCGCGCATTGCGGGTTACCTGTTTCAAACGCTTTCAGCGCCCATCAACTCAATTCTGGCAAGACGAATGCTGTCACAACCAACAACCTGCAGTTCTCTGAAACTGTGCATACACAAGCCAACACACAAACAAGGACTGAAGTATTTTGTTGCACAGGATGCGAAGCCGTGTGGCACATGCTTCACCAATGCGGATTGGAAGGCTATTACAAGCTTCAACAAGACAATGGATTTTTGCCGAATAGACCGCAAATAAAGGGTTCTTTGTTGTATTTGGACCATGCGGATTTTCAGCAAAGACACGTTCAACAACTGGGTAACGGCCGACTGCGCGCGGAACTTCGTCTTGATGGTTTGAAATGCGGCGCATGTCTTTGGTTGCTGGAATCACTTCCGCGTTTGCAACAAGGACTTCTCAGCGCGCGTGTTGATCTTGGCCGTTCCGTTATCGCACTGGAATGGCTAGCAACCGAAACAACTTTGTCCGCAATTGCCACCCGCATCGCTTCGTTGGGATATGAAGTACGACCAATTGGAACGCTCGCTTCGCGCAGTGAGTGGCGTAGACAGGATCGCGCGTGGTTGGTTCATATCGCGGTGGCCGGGGCCATCAGTGGCAATGTCATGGCGATTGCCTTCGCGTTGTATGGCGCGCAATTTTCTTGGATGGATGATTCAACGCGTCAATTTCTGCAGTGGATAAGCGTGGCGTTGGCTACGGTGGCGGTGTTTTGGCCTGGAAAACTTTTCCTGACCAATGCCTTCAACGCAATCCGCGCGCGTAGTCCGCACATGGACTTACCTATTGCTCTTGCGTTGCTGGCGGGTCTTTTAGGTGGCGTCGCAATGACGGCGGCAAATCGTCCGGGTGTTTATTTTGAAAGCGTCTCCATGCTCGTATTTTTGCTTCTTGTTGGACGATTTGTGCAGTTTCGTCAACAACGATCGGCACGGCATGATCTTGAATTGATTTGCGCGCTGGTTCCACAAACCGCTCGGCGCGTGATGAACAACAATTTGAAGTCAATTGATACGACAACCGAAACACGAACAGAATCAAACGCAGAATCGATAGAAGAAATTCCAACAGAGGCTTTGCGCCCTGGTGACATAGTTGAAATTTCCGCGGGTGAATCCGTGTGCGCCGACGGAACACTTGTGAATAGCGCCGCTAATTTTGACATGCAACTACTCACTGGTGAATCACGACCAGTGATGGTGCAATGTGGCGAAACCATTTTCGCGGGCGTTCGATTGTTAGAGCAACATCCAGTCCGAGTTCTTGTGACAACTTCCGGCGTGGACACGCGTGCGGCCGCCATTGCGCGCATGGTGGAAAATGCGGCGGGTGAACGACCGCGCGTGGTTGAATTTGCAAACCGAATCGCAGGTTGGTTTTTACTTGCAGTCATCATTTTCACCACAATCACAGGGTGTGCGTGGTGGTTTATTGATCCAACACGAGCCCTCTCTATTGTGATCGCAATGTTGGTGGTCACGTGTCCGTGCGCTCTCGGTCTTGCGACCCCGCTCACCATGGTGGCGGCGCTTGGAAAAGCCGCGCGCATTGGAATTTTAATTCGCGGTGGTGATGTATTTGAGCGCCTGGCGCGTAGCGGAACAATCATTCTGGACAAAACCGGCACGGTGACCGAGGGCAGCATGCGCGTCTTGCGTGAATGTGGTGAATCAACCGATTTGAATTTTGCGGCGGCTCTTGAGGCGCGAAGCACGCATCCAATTGCGAAAGCGATTGCACAACATTATCAACTGGGCGCAATCGTGACCGACGTTCACGAAACGATTAGCGGCGGAATTTCTGGAATCGTGAATGGTCATGAAGTGAAAGTTGGCAACCAAAAATTTTCATCTATTCACGATGACATCAGCAACGCCGTTGTGATTGCACACGCACACGACATGATTCGCGAGGGGTTTTCACCAGTTTTTGTGACAGTTGATCATGTCACATGCGCCGTGATTGGCGTGGGTGATCCGCTTCGAAGCGACGCACTTGAACTGGTCAACAACCTAGCGAATCGCGGTTGGAATATGTGGATGGCCTCGGGCGACGTCACAGAAATTGCGTTAAACATTGGTTGTCAGTTAAAAATTCCTGATCAACAAGTGTGGGGCGCATGCACACCCGAGCGCAAGGTTGAAATTGTTGCAGCATGTCGGGCAAGCCACCACATTGGTCCGATTGTCATGATTGGCGACGGTGTGAATGATTTGCCCGCAATGGCCGCTGCGGATGTTGGCATTGCGGTACGCCAAGGCGCGCGAGTCACTCTTGAACATGCGGATGTGGCGCTGACAGGCGGCGGACTTGGCCAAGTTGTTTCACTGCTTGATGGCGCACAACGAACCATGAAAACAATACATGTGAATTTTGCGATCAGTCTGGCATACAACATTGTCGGCGGCGCCCTTGCCGCAACAGGTGTCATCAATCCACTCATCGCTGCGGTGCTGATGCCGCTCAGTGGCTTGACCGTAACGGCTGTTGCGTTGCGCATGCCACGATTTGAAATTCACAACGCAGCGACGATTATTCAATCTCACACGAAAAAAACAAATTCGTCTGCGGCAAGATCAACGACACCAATTGCAGCGAAGAATGCCTTGGAAATCAACACATCTCCAACCAAGGCGCACGCATGATTCTGATTTATATAGCCATTCCAGTGGCACTTTTCATAGCCGCAGCGGCCGTGCTGGCATTTATGTGGGCGGCCCACAACGATCAATATGAGGATCTGAATACGCCAGCAATTCGCATGCTCCTAGACGATGCGCCATTGATCCATACAAAATCTGACTGCCAAAAAAATAAATAATTTTGCACGCGTAATCATGAGCAATCTATGAGTACCGTGATTGCTCCAACGTCACCAAACAATAGAGAAGTCGTCGGCTCACAAATACAGTTCAAGATCCAAGCCGCGTCACTTTCCAACTTGTGGTGGAATCTGAGTCATCGTGTATCCACCGTACGCGATCATTCAGTCGGCCCTCACGCGCCGACCAAAGTTCTACAACACGAATATGAATTCTGTACCCACCCCAATTCGCTGGACGCGGAAGCTTTCCCGCAAGAGTGGCTTGACCCGCTAATTTAATCGCCGATGCAACCAAGCTTGCTCTTGAAGAAATCACCTGACTTTGTGGGCTAACCGAACTACCGATGCGTGAGATGAGTGGTCGCGAACTAAAATACTGGTCACTTTCTTGCGACGAGACGCGCTCCACAACTCCTTCCACGCGCGCCTGCCGCTTGGCGTGCGGCCAATGAAACACCGCCGCAGCCCTGGGATTTGCTTCTATTTCCCTACCCTTTCTACTTTCATAACTTGTGAAAAACACCAACGCTGGAGGCTGCGTTTCTAAGCACTTGCATAGAACAATTCGGGCCGAAGGCGCGCCGTCCAATGTGCTTGTTGCAACAGTCATCGCATTTGGGTTTACATATTGACCGCAATCCTCTGCATTCGTAAACCATTCCTGAAATAAATCCATGGGATTCTGTGGCGGATCATTAGGTATATCGCCGCATGAAATCAAGTGCGTCAAGGCGTTCACAATATGAGAATTGGATTTGTCTTTCATGGATCACGCATTCAAAGGCGTTGCATATTGCAGGTTCAAAGAATCCAATTCCATTTCAGCACGCGCCAGATCCCTGTGAAAAGGATCTCCACAAGGTTTCGAAACGCCAGGCAAATTTTTGTAATACGAAATACCGCTCTTCAGATTGCTATAAAAAGACGCCAGGTATTTTTTATGTTGAACGTGATCTTCAACACGAATGCCACCTTGGAATTGCTCCTTTAGATATGCGACGTATAAACGTAATTCCGCAATAAACATGTGCGGCCTGCCTGGAGAAACCAAACTTTTGCCTCTTCCGTAAATATGATTAACCATGGTTCGCAGCGATACCACTTTGGAAAAATGAACAATGTTTGGACCCGGGCAAATCGTGACGGCGTTTAATTTTTTTATGAACACCTTGTTGTAAGTAATTGCCGCGGAATTGCTCAGTCCAACACACAGACATTCCTTACCCAATATGGAATTCAAACGGGATTGATGTTCGAGTTGAGGCAATTGAAATGTGTGCAACTGCTCGATTTTAAGTTTTTGATATTTTTGAGAAGCCGTGCAAATAGGTTCATTTGTGAATTCCGTGTTGAATGCCAAATGTTTTTCGGTGCAGGGACTTCCCGGTTTTCCATTGCAAATACGAAATGATTTTTCCGCGTCGGCCGTCGTTCCCTTGAGCGAATAAAAACGAACCCCCAATGGTGAGTTATGGCTCAACACGATATCTTTTTCTTGCGCGGCGCTTAATAGTTTCAAGGTTGCTTCGTCAACCGTTGTCGCTTCGGGCACCAGTAAAAATGGGGTTCCCCATCCGGTGCTTTGGACCTTGTAATACTGGTGTAAAAAAAGATCCTCATCACGGGTCCCAATTCCGCCTTGCACCGAAATTCGAATTGGAGGAGCTTGCTCACATTGCACGGAGCCCTTTTTCAAAATTGAAATGCCGTATGTTTGAAACAACGTGTCAATGAGTTCTTGCTTCTTGGTTTTAAATTCCTCAAGAATTGGGCCAAGCAAAAAACCATCGGTCGCGAATGCGTGCCCGCCACAATTCAGTCCGGATTCAATTCTGAATTCACTAACCCAAATACCGCGCTTGGCAAGATATTTCCCCTGTATCAACGCAGAACGATAATCACTCACCTTCACAACAACTTTCTTTGTGAATTCACCGTCCGAGTTCATTTCGAATTCCTTGCGGCTGGCCAAGTAATTAAAAAGTCTTGGATTGATCCCAGCCGAAAAAACGACCGATGAATTTGAAAGGTCGCTTTTTGCGTATCCACGAAGCGCCGCCACCGCATCCGAAGCATCTTCTTTCACAACCCCATCGCCATTTTTGACATACTTTTCCCGATCCAATTTTGTCATGATGTTCACATCAATGCTTCCGGGACGCATGTGCTTGCGTAAAAAATTCGCCATTTCCAACTTTTCAAGCTCGTCGCTACACCGCATCATTTTTCGGTACAACAATTTCAAAGAGCTGTCGTCGGGAAGCAATTCAAAATATTTTACGATTTCAGAACCAGCCTCAAACGTTGCGTTTCTTAATTTTTCAAATTGGCCCTGCACAATCGTGTTCACCAGATTTAAATAATCAGTGATTCGTTTTGCTCGAGAATCGTCCTCGTGTCCCGAAATGGGTTTATATTCCAAGTTGAGTGTGGGGTAGTAATAACTTCTCATCATCTCTACCAATCGATCTTCGATAATCGAAATCACAGACGCAATTCCAAATCGCGCGACTTTAATCGGGGTATCAATGGTGTAGGCCAACCCCATCACCGGTATATGAAATGTGTGTGGCACGCCAGTGACTTTGATCATTGTTGCGTCACAGTTTTTTTATTCCCCATTGCGTTCACAAAAATCGCCAAGTCAGCAATGTCTGCATCACTGAGAGGAGCGACAATGATCCTCATTAAATTTCCCTCCCGGTCCGCAGTAGAAATTCCACGAGTACCACTTCGGAAATTCATTAACTGTTGTTGCACGTACCAACTTTCTTGCCCCGCAATCGTGGGACTTTTCACGCCACGCTCACCCAAGCCGTTTACGCCATGACAGGCCACGCACTGTGCATATAAAACTCGACCATGATCAACATTGCCTGCAATGACTGGTCCCGCGGGCGCAAATCGTCCGCGATGTCCCTCTAAATCAGAGACAATCTTCGCCATCGCGTCCACATCCTGCACTTGCAGCGCCATTGGCCGCATGGTCTGGCCATAGACATCGGTTGGATTCACGCCGCGTAAGCCGTTTTGAAATTTTTCGAGTTGCGCTTTCACATACCAAGGCGGAAGATCCGCTATTCGCGGGGCATGCATTTTTGCATTTCCTTCACCATTCACGCCGTGGCACGTTGCGCATGTCGCAAAATTAATCAGCGCGCCTTTTGCATGTCCGTTGGTGGCCGCACTTTCTTGAGCCGCATCATTTTGCGCAGATGACTGTTTCATCATTGGCTTTACGCTCCACAGCACGGCAATAAGCAGCATTGCAATGGGCAAAACACTTAAGCTAATCAGGCTGCCAAAGACAATTTTTCGCGCGGGGTGAGTTGCCTGCTGTGCTTGGGAAAATTGATGATCTTCTTCACTCATGATTGAATCTCCTTTTCACAAACATTTTCTTGGGCGCCAACGCAATCCCATTGACTGTCATGTTCATTTTTGTTCTGAATATCGGGAGCAATTCCAGGGCAACTTGGTTTTGACCAACACTCCCGCTCGCGCAAGGCTTCCCAGAAAACTCCAACCGCATGGGCTATACGTGGATGCACGTCATCCGTACTTGTCGCGCTGAGCACTGTGGCAAACGATTCAATCCACTCACCAAGATGTTCGTTGGCAAACAATGCAATGGAGTGCCAACACACCGCCAGACCATCGCTGTTTCCATCTTTTTGCGCATTTCCAAGCATGACAAATGCCAACGCAAGAAATTCCAATTCCATCACAATATGGTCGGGACGTTCATGGACATGCTCATCCAAATGCAAACCAAATGCATGGTAAAATCCGGCGATATCCGCTAGTAATGCGCCCTTGTCGCGGCGCACATACGCGGCCTCGTATGGCGGACACGCTTGCGCCGCCGAATATAATCTGCCTCGTTCCAAATGCAATTCATTCGCAGGCGCTTCATGAAATGCGCGCAGCGCTTCTTGCATTGGGCCTATCACATCGTCTGGCAATTGCGCATAACGAACCAACTCCTGCAGTTCATCATGGCTTGGATTTTGATCCTCTGATTGCTTTCCAGCAATCGCGCTTGTCAGAAGCATCAAAAGATCAGCCGTGGCATAGGATTTGATCGAGTCGTTCATTTGATATTTCCGTTCGGCAATTCAAATGGAACCCATCCAGAAAATTGCTTACGACCGCCAGCTTGTTTGGCGCTGCCTTGCCAGACAGCAAGCGCAAACTCTGATGCGTGAAGTCCAAATTGATAATCCGAGACATCTTCTGTGCGAAGGGGTCGTTGAAAAACAACGGCCCATTGCCCGCCAGCCCAGATACCAACGGCTTGTGATGATTGCTGTGCCTGTGTGGCGATTGTTCCAAAGCCTTTCGCCGTGCATTCTTCGCAAGGTTGTTTGCGATCCATTTGACTCATTGGATTTCCCGCAGTCAACGCAATCATCCATTGCTTGGCTCGCGGATCCGCGAACGCGTCATTTATATTTGTTTCAAGTCCGCCTTTGGAAAACCAATACAAATCGGTCCATGCATTTGGATGCAGGTCGCGAATATCTTGAAATCCAAGATTCACATCTCGCTGCCAAATCGCTTTCCACAAGAAAATCTCAACTTCGCCACCATGACCCATCATTAAATTTGTATTGGTTCCAATTGGAAATTGAATGGCGCACGCATCTGAAAATTTTCCAGAATCCACCGCGGAGTCGGCCTCGGGATCCGCCCACGCAAGTCGCCATGCAATATTTGTCCCGTCACTCACGGCCTGGACTTCCATTGAATGTATTTCCGATTTTTCAATTGTGGGCTTGGTGATTGTTTGCGGAAGCAATGGAATCACCGCAACGGTCGCGGATTTCCAATAGGAAGCCGTTGGATCCGGCGCACCAAGGGTTGCGATTTTTGTCACATGTAATGGACTGACCGCCACAATATCTTTCGTGGTATCTGTGGCTTTGGAATTGGATGGCATGCGCCAAACAAACGCCGCCGCGATCACCAAAAATACCGCGCTCGCTAAGCCGTGCAGCGGAAGCATTCGTTTTCTGTTTGAACTAATTTCTTCTGTCATGTGAATTCCTTATTTCAAAAGTGAAATATGCTGATCAATCAAGCCGTGTTATGCCTGTACACCTGAAATTCTTTGTCATGGTGTGGACGCACATAGGTGTATTCAGTGAACGGAACGCGAGAAACTTCATCACCTTTGGCGTTCCAACCAATTGCAACTTGGTCCTTCACCTCAAAATGCTCAATGATGTGATCAGTGGAACCAAATAGGAACAATGCTCCAAGCAATTTTGGATCGTCTTTCAGTTTGCGATACAACGAAACAGACTCCTCCACACCTGGACCAAAGAGTTGCTCACAAAACCCAATCGGTACATGGATAGGCGGCACGTAATACACATTTGGACCAGTTCCAAATTGTGGATACAGCGGAAGCGCCAACTTTCGAATGTGAATGATGTAGTCAAGCGGATTGTCCTCACGCGGAGGCGTCTGCGTTGAAATAAATCCATGCATGCGGATTTTTCCAATACAGCCTTCCACGCACAAAGCCTGCAAGCCTTGCTCCACACGCGGAAAACAGCCAATGCATTTTTCGCTGGCGCGACTCACTGCGTTGTAAAAAACTTTCTTATATGGACACGCGCGAACACATTCTTGATATCCACGGCAGCGTTCCTGATCCACCAACACAATGCCATCTTCTTCACGCTTGTAAATGGCCTTGCGCGGACAAGCCGCCAGGCACGCGGGAGTTGTGCAATGGTTGCAAATGCGCGCCAAATAAAACATCCACATGGGGTGCTCACCAGCAAAGTGCGCGGTCTTCTCGATGATGCCAGAGATGTCATCTTCACCATGATTTGGATGCGCGTAATCCTCACTTGTTGGACGCCAACCATCTGGCGGAGAATTGGGTGAATTGCCTTCGAAAATAGTTGGCGACTCCAAACGCTTGTTGTTCCACGTCACCTGCACACGCTGCTCTTGTAATTTTGTATCCCAACCCATTGGATAACTTCCGTATGGTTTGGTCTCCACGTTGTTGTAGAAAATATGTTCTTGCCCGCGGCCGGATGTCCAACATGTCTTGCACGCAATGGTGCAGGTCTGACACGCGATACATTTGTTGGTGTCAAATATGTACGCCACCTGCCGCTTCGGTGGCGAGGCTTCGTACGGATAATCCATTTCACGATCAATCTGTTTATTGAAAATCTTTGGCATGGTGGCTTCTTACATTGGAGAAGTAATTTTTGTGATTGGAACAACAAGCGGGCTTGTGACTTTCGCCATGAATGAACGAGTCACAAATCCTCCAAGAATAAATTTTTTCATCGCGTCACTTTCATACGTGGGGCGATATCCAAGAGTCTCTGGCGACCAAATTCCTTCGCCACCGAGTCCGCCATTTTCCGCCTTGGTGATGCGCACCATTGATTCACGAGGAGCACCGACTGGACAATGCACGTCAGGAACAAATCCTTGAGTAATGCCTTGATTCAGCAACTCCTTCACCACCAATGAATCCGTCATCCATGTTGGTTTGAGCCAACCACGCGTGCAACTTTGATGCGAACCGGAGCGGAAACTGGCTTGATAATTCGTGTCCTTGGATTTTGCCAAACCATCCGCTCGTACCTTCGCCGCCGCCACGGAACTAAATGTTGCGCCATACATGTTGTGCCACATGCGTGTAATTCCACGCGGCGTGCCTGGGTAATAACGGGCGCGCGCAATCAAACGCGCCACGGCGTATCCCTCTGGATTATTTTGCCAACCTTTGAACGGTCGATCGTGCGGATCGGCGTCAATAAAAACATAATCACCATCCTCAACACCAAGCGACTTGCCATCAAGGGGATTGATATCTACGTATGCCTCATTCACAAATGGCATTCGCTTGTCGCGGCGATGCATGTCGCCAAAGGGACCAAACCAAACCGCGATAATGTCTAGATCAACGGGAGTACTGTGTGCTCCATGGCGATATTTTGGCGTGTGAAAAACAAATCGGTAATTCGGATCATGCTCGGTCAAGGGATGCGCTGTTTGAAGCAACTCATCAGTGGTGTAAATCACATGCCGTGCTTGACGCGAATCAGCGTCGCGATCGGAAGTTTTTGTTCCGTAATCTTCTGGTGACTTGGGCCGCAACAATGGATGTGGCGCCGACACCAATGAAGCCGGATCGTATGGAGTGGAGTCAATCGGCTCGCGATGAATGACCACGTTCTCTCCGGCATCTTGGAATTCAGCTTCTTCGCGATAAAATTCCAAACGACCAGTTTTTGTATACCACGGCTTTGACTCCTCAATTTGCTCAAAGCTTGAATACTTTGGATAAGTGCGCGTGTTCAGAATCGCCGGAATGCCAAGCTCCGCATTCTTTTCCAAGGCCTCAATTTTGTAACCACGCATGGCGTTGGACTGATCCATCATGCGTTGCAAATAAGGCAACGCGCGATCTTTTTCATTGATGAATTTCCAATAGTCCGCATGCCGCGAATCATTTGTCAGTTTTCCAATGGCTTCGCCAAGACCCTTCGCCACTTCAATATCGCCGCGCGTGTTGTGAATGCGCGGCAACGGAGAAGTTGGAAACACTTGCACAAACGGATTCGTGACCGACATGGTCATGTCTGGATAGCGAAACTCCGCCCAGCTATCGACAGGAAATACAACATCCGCATATTCGCAGGAAGCGGTCCACCACCACTCATTGATGGCGATCAATTCCACGCGCTTCAATGTGTTAATAACAAAGTCATAGTGCCCCTTTACATTTCCAATCAAACTGTTGGAGTTGGAAACACACACTGACTTTGTCGGCGTTGGCAAATGCGTCTTACCTGTCAACACAGCTTTGCCTTTGCGCAAAATCATGTCGCCGTGGTTGAAGTAATGAACGCTTTCAGGTTTCCAATAACGCTTGGAGCGCGCTGGCTTTGTGGGATCAAGTTCAATATCAAATGGATTTTCCAAGATGTACTGCGGCAAGCCGCTCATATAGGCAATGCGATAATTACCCGCATAACTGCCTACATTTCCGCCTTTTTTACCAACATTGCCAGTGAGCGCGGCAACAAGAAACACGCCGCGGTCCTTCAGGTCGCTGTTGAAGAACTGATTGGGACCCATGCCGCATGCGAAAGCAACGGCGCCAGAGTTGACCGCAATTTGTCGCGCCAAGCTTTGAATGGCCTCCGCCTTAGCCCACGTTAATTTCTCCACGGAATCTGGCGTGTACGCGTTGTCAAGCATTTGCTTGGTGGCGTTCCAAACAGTGGCGCATTCCACTTCGCCGCCATCGGCCAACTTTATTTTTGTGCGAATGTCCAACGCCAACCCTTTGGGAAGCGCGTTTGCCTTGTCACCAACCTGGTCGCGATTCACCGCCACTGGCTTTTTGGCCACATCGTCATAAGCAACATAGTCGCCCCACTCCGCTCGTTTTTCCTGCGACACAAACGCACCCGATTGCTCCAACGTACTTGGTGGTTTTTCACCTGTTTTGACTACGGTGATTCCATTGGTCAATACCGCCGCTTGATATCCAGGGAACACCTCCGCGGCGCGCAACATTTTTCCGTTATCCAAACGAATCAATAGCGGTAGATCCGTGTGGCGGCGCACAAAAGCGTCGTCATAGAGTTTTTCACTCATGATGACTTGCGCCAATCCAAGCGCAAGCGCGGGCGTGGTTCCAGGCCGCACAACAATCAACTCGTCTGACTTGTTTGCCGTGGCGGAATATTCGCAAGCAATCACAACAACTTTCGTGCCCTTCATTCTGGCTTCCGTCAGCCAATGACTGTCCGGCATTTTGGTTGCGATCCAATTCATACCCCACACAATCACCATTTTGCTGTGTTCAACCATGCACAAATCAAAATCATTGGTCTGCTGACCAGTGACCATTGGGTGTCCTGGCGGAAGATCCGTGTGCCATGAATAATTATCAAAGCCGCGCGCACCAACCGCTTGGTCAGGGCCGACTCCGCGCAACGTGCTGTCCAAAAGCGCCATGCTGTTGGCAAGACGGTACTGCGCCATCACGCGCGTCAATCCAAGGAGCGGCATACCGCCACGAAACTTCATCACTTGTGTGCCCGCGCCGCCTGTTGTTTCAACCATGAGCGGGTCATACCCCTGCGCAAGTAATTTTTCTTGGCCTTGTTTTCCGTTGTAGGTCTTGGCAATGTCCACCATTGTTTCAGCGGTCGCTTCGAACGCTTTTTCCCAAGTCACTGGCACAAATGAATCGTGACCACGCTTCAAATATTTCGGATCGATGGCTCCATCAGTACCGCGCGGCTTGCCCGCTTGAAGCCAATCCAGCATTCCTTGACGAACTAATGGTTCTTTAATGCGGCGGTCGCCATAAAATCTTCTGGCAAGCGCGATTCCTTTTTGACAACATCGCGGATCCCAACGCGCGCTTGCTTTATTTCCTGCTAGATCGGTGGCCTTGTTGTAGCCCCAACTTGGACCAATACGAGTCACCACGCCGTTCTTCACAAATCCCCGCAACAAACAATTATGCGTGTCGTTGGGCGCGCACATGAACACAAATGAAGAGTCATGTTTATACAGATTGCGATACACCTTTTCCCAATCACGGTTTGGATATGCGGCTAATGGATTGGCGACATCCATGGGCGTCAATGCGCCGATGGCAGCCATTGCATGCCTACTGATAGCCAACGAACTGATGCTTGTGGCGGCAAGAGTGCTTAGAAAGTTTCTCCGGGAAACCATTGGTAAAGGCTTGTTCATGTGCGTTCTTGTTTTAATTTCAATTTTAAACTTGAGCAGTGTTCAATTCATTTTTTGCATTTCAATAATGCGTGGAAATAAAACATTATTTTCTTTATGAACATGGCGGTGCATGTCTGCATCTAATTCTGCCAATGCTGAATAGGCTGCTCGCCATGTCGTGCACGCGTTGGGCGGTGCAGAAAAACTTCTTGTGAGTTCCTTGATCCGAGCAAGAGCCAAACCAGCTTCTTGGTGATCTTGCTCCATGCACGCCACGGGATACATTAAATTCATGGCGGGTCGAATACCGCATTCCATAGCCGCCGCTATTGGGAACAAAATATTTTCCTCTTTGTCCATGTGTGTTTGCATTTCAATATGTAAACCCTTAAACACATCAAGCAATTCGCTGAAAGATGGATTCTTGTCGCCATGAGCCTTGACCATTTTTTCTATCCAATATTCGATACGAGGCAACGCTTGTCGCAAATACGCATGATGCGTATCCACAATGTGCTGTGTTAACTCTGCTAATGGCATGAGAGCTGGATCACTTTCTCCATCAGCCTGGCGCGCATTTTGTGCCGCGCACACTTTTTGCACCACATCGGATGGATCCATATTTTTTTCACGACACGCATCGAGCAGCGCACGCTTTCCGCCACAGCAAATATCAAGACCAATGTCAGCTAAGGTGCGGGCAGCGGCCGGCGAAGAAGCAGCCCATTGACCCACGGAATTTGCGGGCGTTAAAGTAATTGGTTCCATGTGCGACCTTTCAAAAAGTTGTATTGACGGCAAACTTATTCTGACTCTTTATATACAGATAAAAAGATATTATTCTCTTAAATTGTAGCGGGTGAACTCTTGCTTGCAAGGCGGATTCCTGAATATTTTACTCAATACTCTTAAAATTGATCAAAATCAGTGTAATTATTCGGACTTTATATAATGGGCGAGCTTTCGCTTCTTAAAGAGTGCTGCGCGCGCTGCGTTCAATTTGAATGTGCGCCCAACTCCATGCCTGAACCGTGCGCGGAAATCCAAGCGTGGTCATGGCCTGGGCAACTGCGTGCTCTATTTCACGAACCGAAATTCCACCCTGTAAAGCACGTCGAACATGGCTGCGCAACGCCGACTCCATGCCTGCGCCAACACACAATCCAATCTTGACAAGAGTTTGCTCTCGCTTTGAAAGCGAACCTGCAACAGAAATTGATTTGCCCATTTTTTCATGGGCACTGGTTAACTCTGGAAAGCGTGCTGCAAATTTCTTGAAAGTTTCAGGCAGTGAGGAAACTTCTTTGGATGGCTTTACTTTGACGGTCGAGCGCGAATTTAATTTGTGCGGTGATTTAGTTTTTTTCTTGACGGACATTGGTTCTACCCTTTCTGATAAGTGTGGCGTGAACACCATGGTTATACCTCATTCAGTTTCGCGCACATACGAATTTGTATTGTGAAAACATGACAGTGCCGCTTGGTTTTAATTACAGCGTTGAATAGCGCCCCGCCCTGTAGTTGGTGGCTAATGTTTGGTTTAAAATCACCACGCCCAATACCGACAAAACAAATTGTTGCCAACTGACCAAAGCCATTGAACTCAGCACAATCAGGCTGTCAAACAACATTTGAACGCGACCGGCACGCCACCGATATTTTTCTTGTAAATACAACACCAGCACATTGAATCCACCCAAACTGGCCCTATGACGAAACAAAATAAGCATGCCCATACCCATGAATAAACCACCCAGAATTGCTGCAAGCACGGGCGACAGTTCTTTAAAACGAACAAACTCGGGTAAAACATTCACCAGCATCGAAACCAATCCAATCGATATAAATGTTTTGAACATGAACGCTTTTTCCATGCGTTTCCAAGCGAGCGCGTAAAAGGGAAGGTTGATTAGAAAAAATATCAAACCAAAATTCCATCCTGTCGAATAATGAATTAAGAACACTAGACCCGCCGTGCCCCCGGTGACTAGCCCCGCGTTGCTAAACATGACAACACCAAAAGCCGAGAACAGAGTGCCAGTGATCAGGGCCTGAACATCTTCATAGGGACGGTGGCGCAAGGACTTGCTCCAACCCAACTCGGAGGCGCTTGATTGAATAGCGTGTATGTTTTCTTGCGCTGAAATAGACGATTGGATTTTGCTGACACTGGACTCATGTGCGGGCTCGCTGCTACCAGTTTTCCAATGAAGCGATGCTGTGTCGTTCACAATGAAACACCTTTCTATGCCTTAAAAAAGCAACTGCAACTGACAGCGAAAAACCCACTGCCCACCGTTATTGACGCCAGAATCTTGGCGATAATTTGCGTTTGATATGGGCTGACCATAGAACCCATTTGTAAACATCACGCCATTCACCGAATATCCGCAATCAGTTGTCACCTTGAGAGATTTTCCACCGAGATACCAATTCAAACCTGTCGTATAGATGGTGTTGTGCTGCGCAAAAAACGGATTGGAGGGAATAGAAGCAATGCCGACTGCGGGCACAACGGCGCCAGGGGCAACATACGCCTGGCCATTTGAACCGTTGCTCAAAGTGTCGTACCACTCGAAACGCCCAAACATTTCAACATCATCGCTTACGTAGTAACCAGCCTGCAACGTGGAACCATACGTAAATATGGAACTGCCAACGTTGGTCAGTGGAACGCCACCATCTGCTGCGCTGGTTGCGGTGTTGCCGTAGATCGCGCCAAAAATATTCGCACCACCCAACATCCAATTTGCATCGGCGGTCCAAGAAAACATGGCTACATCCCCGTTGCCATTGGTTGGCGTTGTGTTATTTGATACACCACCGCGTTGCCAATTGAACGCGCTGCCAAATAACAAGCCTTGTGCATCGCCGCGCGCGCTCGTGAGCGTGTCAAACTGTTTCCAATTTCCAAACGCAAGATATTGAGCGCGTCCGGTCATTGCATATTGCGTGTACCCATACGATATGTTTGTGTTTCCATCAACAGTCGACGTGTTGCCGTCGTTGCCGCCATCATTGAATGAGAATGCAGCAGAAAAATTTTCACCCCGGGCCGTAAGCATGATTCCCTGGGTTAACTTTGTTGTGAACAGCATGTTCACGAGCGACCGTTCAACACATAATTGATGACGTGAAGTGACCAATTCTTCCCGATTAAATGGGCTTTTAAACTGCCCAACACGCACACCAAGTCCGCCACCAAGATCCTTGTTGATCCACGTTTCCTCAAGCCCTGCGATTGGTGTAATGCCACCAACACCTGCCGAATTTTGAGTCGCGGTCTGATTGACATACACCGTGGTCACCTTGAAGGTCCAACTTGGATCAATCACGTGTCCGGAAAATTCAACCTTCATGCGCCGCAACTCAAATCCATACGCGGCGCGTTCAATTTGGATATTTTTGCCAGTGCTGGGGGCATTCCAATCGTTCAAACTTTTGTTGCTTAAACGACTGAGCGCGTAACGCACTTGCATTTGTCCACCAATCATAAGTTTGAAATTGCCATCTGGACTTGCAATAAAAAATCCATTGTCGTAACCAGATGTCGCGCCTGTGGTCTGTAAACTTGCGCGCGATTGAGCGTCGCTCATGACATCCTGCACAACTCCACGGATTTGATTTGCACGCTCTTGGGTGAGCCACTTGTCGCCATTCTGTGATTTAAGTTCAGAAAGTTCTTGATTGTTGATTGTCAACGCTTGTTTGTTCGCTTGGTTTTCAACTTGAACTTGCTCAAGTGATTTGTGCAGAAGATCAAGTTCGGCCCGCAAGGCCGCTGTCGTTGCATCTTCATGTATGGAGCCAGGGGCGACTCCACCGAACGGAGCTGCAGAAATTACAAGGGCCGAGAGGAACCCTGACAATGTGATTTGAAACATTCTTCTGACTCCTACAAAAATAAATTTTCTGAAAAATAGATTAATTAAGAATAAAGGATACTTTATTCATCTATTATTGCCAACTCAATTTTACGCCTTCCTGATTGCGTTCCTTAATTTTGAAAAACTAGTTTCGCCTTGGAAACGCCGTCACCCATGATGTTCAGTCATGAAATCGCATGAATTGACATTGAATTCATTGTTGGCTGCGCAATTGTTGATATACGGGCGCAAATCGACCGCTTTTTTCTATGCCTTCATTGACCAGTTGCCGTGCGGCGGAGGTGTTGCCAGTTTTTATATACGACATAAATAACGCTTGATCGCAGGCCACCAAGTCCTCCGCGGCCATGCGCGGGCGAGCCGCAAGTAAATATGAAATGGCCTGCGACCACTCCCCGCGAAGTTGGTGAAGACGTCCAACATAGCGCTCGGTGAAGCCAGATTCGGAAAAACCTTGGCGCAATAAAAAGTTGCCCTCGGCAATGCCATCAGCGGCTTGCTGCATTTGGGATTCTGTAAGAAAGTTTACGGGCGCGGAGTTGATATTGGTCTGCGTGCTTGGAGGCGCGGCTGCGGAAGCCCCCTGCGCATTTACAAGCGCGGTGGCGTCCTTGAATTGCTGCTGCGCCAAACGTTCCTGACACGCCAAGGTGAAATAAATGTATTCCAACTTCCACGATGTGTAATTGGGAACTTGCGTCTGCGCAATTTGATAGAGCGCAAGCGCCTGCTCAGTTTTATTCTCGCGTAACAACACGCGCGCTTCCATACCAGTCAATGGCCGCATTCCGCCCGCATGGGGCTTGCTGGTTTGCCATTCGCGCGCCGCTTCCAGCATGCTGGGCGACAATGTGGATTCGAAATTTTTGCACGCGCTTTCATATCGATCAAAGGCTTGCTTATTATTATTTTTCATAAAGCCAATGCCAAACAACGTGCGCAGCGTGTGATTGACGCGGTAGGTGTCAAATGGATTGCTGCCAAGGCGCTGCGCATATGTGTTCCAATTGGAAGGATCATTCAGCGATGTGATGGAGGCACCAGACTGCGCAGGGATTGGCGTGGATGCTGTTGCGTTTGTAGTTGCGTTTGTAGTTGTGTTTGTAGTTGTGTTTGCCGTTACGTTTGTAGTTGCGTTTGCTGCTGTATTTGCCAACCCATTCGTGTGGGCGATAGCCAGCGCAACATCTTGCGCCATGGCGCGCGCGGCTTGTACTTGTCCCTGCAACGATGGATGTACGTGGTCATCAAGTAATTCCCAATCTGTTGCGCCACGCGCGCTCATGTTGCGAAACTTAAACGCAATATCACACAGCAACACGCGGCGCGCCGCGGCCGTGTCACGGATGGCCTGCTCCGTTACGGAGATGGGCCGCCACGGCATGGTGTCCAAATCACGCGCCAACAAAAATGCCTTGCGCGCCGCCACAAGATCACGGCGTTGGCTTGCGCGTTGGCCAACATGAATTGCGTCAACGCGCTGCGTGGCGCAAGAAGCGCGGCTTTGCCAAGCAATTCCACTGCTTGCGCCGATTGCGCGCTTGAACATGCAGCAGCCTGCCGAAGCAGTTCATTGAATGCTTGTTGCGCCGCGCCGGAAAGATTGGACACATCGTCTTGACCCAGCGGCGCTAAACCAGATTCGTTACTTGCGGTGGTGCACACCAAAGCCGCCACGCCCGCCGCCTTCACCTGGTCCAACATGTCGCCTAAATTCGCCTGCAAGTTTCGGGCGGCGGCCTCACGCAACGGCGAGTCACACGCGATAAAAGTTTGTCCGATCATTTGCTCCATCAACGTTCTGTTTTCGTCAGCGCCCGCACGCACAACACTCTCTACGGTCTGCACCAATGCCAAGCCGCGCGCCGCACGCATAAGTTTCAACGCCCACAGCGGCATTGTTCCCGCGGCATTAATAGATGCCGTTCCATAGGCGCCAAAAAATTCATTGTTGCCAACATAAAACACAAACCAATCCGGCTGATAGCGCAGCGCGTCTTGCACTTGATACACCAATGGAAAGCTGGCCACGGCCGTTGTGCCAAGGTTGATCACCTCCACGCGTTTCTGCGGCAGAACATCACCCAGCATGGTCTGCAGAAATTCACTCATGGCCAAATTGCGCGGCTGCGGATATCCCTTGGCCGCACTTTCGCCAATTAGAAAAATGCGCAGCGTGTCCTTAGGCTTGGGCATTATAAAACTGCTTTGCTCCGCGTAGCCAGGCCGCGTTGGATTGGCAAAGAAATAAGGCTTGCTGGCCGCGGGTTCAACAATGCACAATTGCTCGCCCTGGGGCAGCGTGCCCACCGAGCGAATAAATGGTGGATAGCCGCCAAAGCCAAAGAGTCGCAGCGCAATTTCCACCACCGCCAGCGCAATAAATGGAAGCGCGATGGTGATCAGAATAAATACTCGGCGCCTAGCGGGAGTAATTGTTGGCGTTGTAGTTGATGTTGTGGTTGGCGTCATGATTGGCGTGCTAGTAATGAATAGACATACTCCAACGAAATTAAAACTGGCGCAAGGGATCGTGCGGCTTGCTTGGCAATGGCTTCCACATAGATGACGCGGCGCTGTTGCGAACAAGCAACTTATCGCGGCCCATGACGCGCGCTAGAAGGCCCAGCGGCGTGACCACCAGAAAAAAAACAATCGCCAAAGCTATCGTGCCAATCAGCGTGCCCATGATCCACACAAATGTCATCCACATCCAATAGGCGGGCAGACCAATGCGAGTGCCCGTGCCCGCGGTCAACAACGCGAAGGCGCCAAAGCCCCACAAAATAGGCGCTAAACCATGTGCTTTGGCGAACACTCCCCAATTCACAAAATAAAATAACGAGCCAACGCAAGCCAACGCAACGCTGGTCATAACGGCCCAGCGGCGAAGTTCGTTTGAGTTGGGTTTCCAATTCACAATAATCAAGTTGCGCGCTCCACGAGTAGTTGTTGAGCCATAGCCAGCGACATTTTCAACGGCGACATTTCTAACCGCAATCATTCAAAACAATTCTTCCAACCACGACACTTAAAACAACGTGTAAATAAATGGCGCGGCTTTTGTTCCGCCCAAAATAATCAACGCGCCCACCAAAAGCAGAACCACAATAATTGGAATTAACAAGTAGGTCTTGTGAGAAATCACGAAGCTGAAGAGTTCAGAAAGAAATGATCGTCGTCGCATGGGTGAGTTCCTGCATCAAGTGTTGCGTGAGTAGGTCAAGCATACATGTGTTCATGCATCAATCTAGTTTGAAAGATCGCTTGTATGCCTCTGCGCCTGGCATGGAAGGTTGCGCTTGTTTGCGCAAGAGTTGGTTGCCCACCACCAACACATCCATGTCGGTGAACATGAAACAGCGATAGGCGTCGCCAGGATCGTGCACAATGGGTTCGCCGCGAATATTGAAACTGGTGTTCACCAACACCGGACAACCCGTGCGCCGCTCAAATGCCTGCAAAATGGCGTGAAATCGCGGTGATGTGTGGGCGTGCACGGTTTGCACGCGCGCCGAAAAATCCACGTGGGTAATGGCCGGAACATCACTACGAATTTGCTTGAGCGAATCAATGCCAGCAACCTTTGGCGCGTTGGGCTCGGGCGCAAGCACGTGTTGCTTGGCCACGGGCGCGACCAACAACATGTATGGACTGTCGGTTTGCAAATCAAACCACTCGCTTTGTTTTTCCGCCAACACCGCGGGCGCGAATGGCCGAAACGATTCACGAAACTTAATCGCCACATTCATGCGCCGCTGCATTGTGGCGTCGCGCGGATCACCCAGAATGGAGCGATGCCCAAGCGCACGCGGACCATATTCAGCGCGACCAAAAAAGTGCCCCACTATTTTTCCATCCGCAAGATCCGCCGCGATGGCTTGAACCAACTCATCCTCATGAAGTTTTTCATACACGGCGCCAAGCGCATCAAGCGCGCCACAAATGTTGGCGTCGCTGTGCGCTGGCCCCAAATAGGAGCCGCGCTGCGAGTCCGTGGGTTGCGCGTGACGCGCGTTGCCCAAATGTCCAGGTTGATCGCTGTGCCAATGCAAAAGTGCCGCGCCCAACGCCCCGCCAGAATCACCCGCCGCCGGCTGAATCCACAACTTTTCAAATGGTCCCTCGCGAAGCACGCGCCCGTTGGCCACGCAATTCAGCGCCACGCCACCGGCCAAACACAAATTGCGCTGGCCTGTTTTTGCATGCACATATCTTGCCATACGCAGCACAATTTCCTCGGTGACAGCCTGAATACTGGCCGCCAAATCCATGTCGCGCTGCGTAAGACGGCTTTCAGGATTGCGCGGCGGACCGCCAAACAAATTATGAAAGGCGCGGCTAGTCATGGTCAAGCCGGCGCAGTAATTAAAATAGCGTTGATCAAGCCAGAATGAACCGTCATCATTCAAGCGCATTATTTTTTCAAGAATTACATTGGCGTATCGCGGCTGACCAAACGGCGCCAGTCCCATTAATTTGTATTCACCACTATTCACGCGAAAGCCGCAATAAAAAGTGAACGCGCTGTAGAGCAAACCAAGCGAGTGTGGAAATCGCAACTCCTCGTGCAGAGTGATGGTGTTGCCGTTGCCCACGCCCCAACTTGCCGTGGTCCATTCACCAACGCCATCCAGCGTGAGAATGGCGGCGCTTGAAAATGGACTTGGATAGAACGCGCTTGCGGCATGCGACTCATGGTGCGTGGTGAACACAATGGGACCGGTGTAGTTGCCGCCCAAACCCGCGTCGATTTCCCGCGGAAGATGAAGTTTTTTTTGCAGCCACTGTGGCATGCTGCGCAGAAAAGAACCAAACCCGCGCGGCGCGAACGCCAGTGATGTCTCCAAGATGCGCTCAAATTTCAGCAGCGGCTTTTCATAGAACACCACCGCGTCAAGTTGGCTGGCGTCAATGCCGGCTTCGCTTAGGCAATAGCGCGCGGCGTGCGTTGGAAATCGCTCGTCATGTTTGCGGCGACTGAAGCGCTCCTCTTGCGCGGCCGCCACAATTTCTCCATCACGCACCAAGGCGGCGGCGCTGTCATGAAAGAATGCTGATAGGCCAAGAATATTCATGGGAAACAAGTCGCCAAAGAATAACCCCGATGCGAGGGTTGCTCGCACCGGGGTTTGAAGTCACATGAAAGTGATAACCGAAATGAATTAAGCCTTGCGTCGACGAGCCACTAAACCAGCCAACCCAACAAGCGCAATTGCGCCTGGAGCAGGAATCGCTGTGAGTGTGTAAGACAAACTAGTCGAAGTGCCGGAGTCATAGGCTTGACCCCAACTTGTAATAGCAACATTTGGGTTTGCAAGCGCGTCAATGGCGCTGTCACCGCTGCCGCCGCCAGAGCTGTAGGCGTCAAAGCTGAAGGTGTCGCCGATCGACATGCCAATGCTGGCGATTGAGACGCCATAGGTGATGGTGCTTTGCGCACCAGCCGCAAAGGCGAAGTTGCCAAAGTTGCCGTTGTAGGTTGCGCCGGTTACGCCCCAAGATGTTTGATTGCTGCGATTTTCAGCGCCGCCGCCGCTATCAACCCATGAACCAAACCAATTGGTCATGCCACCATTTGCACTCATGGTGATTGGACGAGCCCAACCATCGCTGCTGCTGGTGCCATAGCCTTTATTGTTGGCAATACCAACCATGAACTTGCCCCAATCGGTGGTGCCGATGTTGCCGTTCACGGTCAACTTAAACTGAATGTCAGTCGCGGTGTGCGAAACTTCCATGGATACAAGGTCAAGCGTTCCGCCGCCTGTTGTAATGCCGGGATCAATGTCGCCAATGGCGTCATTATAAATCACGCCAGGGTTGGCGTTGACTTGAAGAACAGATGTAATGGCTGCAACAGCTGCAACACAAGATGCTGTACGTAAATTCATTTTTCAAACTCCTGAAGGAAAAGGGATTCAGAGCGAAGTAAGGAAAGAAAGATAAGTAGAGGATGCCCCAAAACCGAGTACGTGCAAATTTTAGTTCGGGAATTTGCAGATATATTTAGTCATAGTCAAGGCGAGCAACTTTTGTTGTTATAAGACTTTGTTTGTAAAATAGGGCATTTTTAGCTCTAAATCCGCTACTAAACCTATACAACAATGCTGACGCGTCTTGCCAGATCACAAAAGCGTTTTAATGCCAACGGCCAGCAATACAAATGCCAGTGACACTTGCAACCACCGTGATGAGAATCGGCGGGCCAAAAGACTTGCAACAATCGTTGCGGGAATGGATCCGCACAGCATGCTGATCAGCATGCGACTGTCCACCATGCCAGCCAATAAATAACCCGTGCCCGCAATCAGCGCCAGTGGAATGGCGTGCGCGATATCGGTGGCCACCAATTTATGCGTGGTCATGCGCAGCGGATACAACACAAGCAGAAGCACGGTGCCAAGCGCGCCCGCGCCAACGGAAGTTAGCGCGACAAGTAAACCCAGCAGCGCGCCCGCGGCAATGGTCCACGCGGGTTGAAATTTTTTAAAGTGCTCGGGTTGCGTGACGCGGCGATCACGCGCAAGCGAGCGCAACTTTGGTGAGAGCAATAAACCAAACACGGTGATGAGCACAACCACGCCAACGGATTTGGTGAGCCACTGCATGTTGCCCACACTGGTTCCAAACGCAACCAGAGCCACAACGACTATTGCCACGGGCAAGCTACCCATCCACAGTCTTCGCACCACTTGCCAATCAACGCCCGCGCCGCGCTTGTGCACTTGCATGGCGGCTATTTTGGTGATGGCCGCAAACCAAAGGTCGGTTGCGATTGCAGTTTGTGGAGCGATGCCGAACAACAACAATAAAATCGGCGTCATGAGCGCACCGCCGCCTACTCCCGTTAAGCCAACAACAAATCCCGTGAAAGCTCCGGCGAAAGCGAACGGGGCGTCAATCATGTGGCCATACCTGGCAAGCCAATGGGCCATGCACTGGCAACAAAACTTGGGTTGAGCACTTGGGATTTTCCATACAGCAAGCGCTCGCCGTTCAGCGTGCGAACAAATCCGCCGGCGGCTTCAAGCACGGCCTGCGCGGCGGCGGTGTCCCACTCGCATGTTGGTCCAAGGCGCGGATAGCAATCTGCCAGACCTTGGGCAATGCGGCAAAATTTAAGTGAGCTGCCAGCTTGCACAAGTTCATGCGCGCCCAACGCGCGAATACATTCCTGTGTTTGTTCATTCATGTGGTTGCGACTGGCCAACACGCGCACTGGCTTTCCTAATTGCTGCTGGGGTGTTGAAACCCGAATGACATGTGTTTGATTTTCAATGTGCGACAGCGCGCGCATGTTTACGCTGGCGCCGCTTTCCGCGCTGGAGTTCAAATCTGGCTCGCTCCAAAATAATTCGTCAAGTACTGGCGCGTACACCACGCCAAGAACCGGCGCGCCTTGGCGCACCAACGCAATGTTCACGGTGAATTGTCCATTGCGAGCGATGAACTCCTTTGTGCCATCAAGCGGATCAATAATCCAAAATTCCCCGCCCGCGTTTCGATGAGCGTGGGATGCCTCGTCCTCCTCCGAAACAATGGGAATGTGAGGAGTAAGCAATTGCAACGCCCCCGCAATCACGTGATGCGCTCGCAAATCAGCCTCGGTCAATGGGCTGGAATCCGCCTTGTGCGCAATATTCTTGCCCGCAATGGTGTCGGCGTGGGCATACACCTCCAAGATGGCTTTGCCAGCGTTTTTGGCTATATCGCACGCGGCAGAAGCCAATTTGATGTCCAAAGCAGCTTGTCGCATAACTGCAATTTATCATATTTAATAGTAAAAAGTAAACTTAGATAGATATTTAGAAGATATTTATGTACAAATAGCATATTGCGACACGGGCGCCCCGCTCACCCATGCATGATCCATGACCACTTCTTCCAAAGCACAATTGCACGGCCTTGACGCCCCGAAAGCGTGGGACACGGATACCGCATTTGCGCATTTGAAAGCGCTTG
>CAJACJ010000517.1 GCA_903938205.1 uncultured bacterium | reverse complement strand
TGTTGAGAAAGCCGCCGCGCTTGCCAATGATGTGCCGCGCCTTGTGGCGCTACGAGCTGGACTACGCGAGCGCGTGCGAACATCGCCGCTGATGGACGCGCCCCGCTTCACAAAAAATCTTGAAGCGGCATATCAGAATATGTGGAACGCCTATCTTTCAACACAGAAATCATGAGCACACCAAATAAAAATGATCCATGCTCTTGTGGCAGTGGCCGTAAAGCCAAGAATTGTTGCATGCGCCCAGAAGTTCCAAAAGGCCGCAAGCCAGTCGTGGATTTCCCGCCAATTCTTGGCCAGCCCGCGCGCACGTTTCCAATTGCGGAGGCCACCAAAATAGCGCAACGCTTTCACGCCAATAATGATTTACAAACCGCCACGCATTTATTTCAACTCATCCTTGAAGCGGATCCTGAATATATCGAAGCGCGATTTTATTATGGAATTGTGTTGCATCAAACTAACCAAAGCGACGCGGGAATAGAAATGATGAAGCGGGCGGTGCAACAGGCTCCGCATAAATTTGAGTATTACTCGAACTTGGGAGTTGTGCACGACGAGCGCCGTGAAGACCAGGAGGCTTTGGAGGCGTTTCGCAAGTCATTTGTACTGAATCCTATTGCAGACACCGCCTACAACCTAGGCGTGATACTTCTGAATTTAAACAATCTGGAGGAGTCCGCGACTTACTTCCGAAAATCAATCCAAATGCAGCCTCGCCACAAAGCGTCGGCATCGATGAACAATTTGGCGTCAGTTCTTTATAAGCAAGGAAAAATTGCGGAGGCGATTACGGAATATAAAATCGCGTCCGAGTTGTCTCCGGAAGACTCCATGATTCATAGCAACTCGCTCTTCATGTTGAATTTTCTGCCACAACTAGATCCGGTGACAATTTTCAAAGAGCACACATTGTTCGCGCGCAAATATGAGGATCCAATTCGGAAAAAAAATAAAGACGCCGAGCTTGCGCTTGCTGTTTTGAAACGCGACCCAGACCGTCGCCTACGCATTGGCTATCTGTCGCCGGATTTCCACCAGCATTCCGTGATCCATTTCATAGAGCCCGTTATTGCTGAACATGACCAAAGCAAGTTTGAATTGTTTTGCTATTACCACCACCTCGCTGAGGATGACATCACAAAGCGCATTCGCGCCATGGTTCCACACTGGCGCAATATTGTGGGTCCATCCGATGAACAAATAGCGGACATGGTTCGTGAAGATCAGATTGATATTTTGGTTGACCTTGCTGGGCACGCAGGACTGAACCGTTTAACCCTGTTCGCACACAAACCTTCGCCCATTCAAGTGACGTGGCTTGGCTACCCAAACACCACGGGCTTGTCGACGATGGATTACCGAATCACCGACGCATTCGCGGATCCACCAGGAATGACCGAGGCGTTTCATAGCGAGACCTTGGTGCGGTTGCCTGAATGTTTTTCCTGCTTCAAGGCGCCACAACAAAGTCCGGATGTTGGTCCGCTACCCGCTCTCAGCTCCGGCCACATCACCTTTGGCAGCTTTAATATGTTCAGCAAAATGACGCCCGATGTGCTTGCCACTTGGTCGCGCATTCTGCTGCGCGTTCCAAATTCAAAAATGGTGATCAAGTATCAAGGCATGGATTCTGAATTCATGCACGAGCTTATTCACGGCATTTTCATCAGCCATGACGTGGCAAAAGAGCGC
>CAJACJ010000516.1 GCA_903938205.1 uncultured bacterium | reverse complement strand
GGCTTGGCAATGGCTGGTGATGCGTTTCGGTTTTCCATATCTCTCTACCTTAGGCAGGCAAGTCAGTTTTTGTTGTATCGGCAGAAACTACGAGTCTCGCCGCAAGTTTTTTCTCTCTTGACCTACCATGCTTCTTCCTACACATAATTCCACCCCAAAGACCCAAAGAAACAAGCATTATCTTACATTTACCAAATTAAAAGGCGCCAAGGCACCTTTAGTGTTCCTATAAGTTGTAAGCCGTACTTTAACCCCCCTCCCAAAACCTGAAATACTATTTCAAAATTGTATGACCCCAACCAAAAGAGAAATCCGAATTGAAAATGCGTGCGAGCATAATTTAAAATCGCTTTCGCTTTCAATTCCGCGTGATCAACTGGTGGTGTTCACGGGCGTGTCTGGCAGCGGCAAAAGTAGTTTGGCATTTGACACTATTTTCGCCGAAGGCCAACGCAAGTACATGGAAAGTTTGTCCGCGTACGCGCGCCAATTTCTGAACCAGATGCAGAAGCCGAATGTGGAACGCATTGATGGACTTCCACCAACGATCGCTATTCAACAACGCGGTGGCGGCCACACGCCGCGCAGCACTGTTGCAACCACCACTGAAATTTACGACGCCATGCGTTTACTCTGGGCGCGTTGCGGAACTCCCACGTGTTGGCACAGCAGTGATAACGGAAAAATATGCGGCCGTGAAATCACGGCCATGAGCGCCACGCAAATCACGGACGCAATTCTGGAGTCTTTTGCGGGCAAACGCGTCATGTTGGCGGCCACGGTTATTCGCGCGCGTAAAGGCTTCCATAAGGATGTTCTTGAAGCATTGCAGAAACAAGGACTGGTTCGCGCACGCGTGGATGGCAAACTGATCGATATCCGCGAGGCGCTGAAAGCTGGTGGCGAAAATCCTCTGGGACTTGGTCGCTACGAATTGCACACCATTGAAGCAATTCTGGATCGAATTGTTCCCGCACAAAGTGATCGTCAGCGCTTGGCGGAAAGTGTTGAGACGGTTTTGAAACTTGGCGCAGGTAGTGCGCTTGCTCTGGTTGAAGATGGAGCGAATTGGATGGAGCACCGGTTCAGCGAGAAGTTGGCGTGTCCAGAACATCCTGAATGCTCGCTGGCTGAACTTGAGCCGAGATTATTTTCTTTTAATTCGCCACAAGGAGCGTGCGCCGACTGCAGTGGCCTTGGGCAAATTCAAGAATTTGACGCTGAACTTGTTGTTGCCAATCCCGACGCGGGCGTTGCCGATGGCGCTATTGAACCTTGGCGGCGCAATGGTCGACGCATGAACATTTATTACGGTCGAATTCTGCGGGCATTTTGCGCTTTTTTCAAGGTTGAGCGAGAGCTGCCCTATTCCAAATTGCCGCCGCGTATTCGCCGCTATCTGATGGATGGAATTCCAGAGGAGGACGCTGAAAAACTTGGAGTGAAATTCGAAGGCGTGCTGCCAAACTTGCGCCGTCGCTATTTGGAATCTGAAAGTGAATTTGTGAAAGAGCGCTTGGTGCACTACATGCGTGGCGC
>CAJACJ010000515.1 GCA_903938205.1 uncultured bacterium | reverse complement strand
TTCCACTCGCGGTCACCATGGCGGCCCTTGGCGCGTCGCCAAGTTGTTTCACGCACGCCATGAAATTAAATGTGGCTGGCGTTCAATTTGATGCATCACAACAAGGGTTGCGTCCGCGCGAGTTAGACATTGGCGCGCGCCGCGATGTCGCGGCAACGCTGCGTCGGCATGAACTTATCGCCGCAGGCATTGACTGCTTCATTCCGCTTGAGCGATTCATTCGCCTTGACGCCGTTGAGCGCGCCATGACGGCGTTGTTTGAATCCATCGCCTTCGCCGAATATCTTGGGCGCGTGCCCGTGAGTTTTTTCATGCCGCAAGACGCCGATCTGGCCAACACTATTTCCCAAGAAGCCGCGCGCAGGGGAGTTCTTCTGGCCGATTTCACGCGTCCCGCGTCAAACGCCAAGTGTGGAATTGGCATTGATCCCGCGGCAATTCTGCTGGAACAGAAAAATCCAGCGCAAGAAGTTTCCGCCGCGGGTGATCGCTTGGTGGCGGCGCGCGTGAATGACATTGATCAAGCTGGTCAACGCGGACCTATTGGTCAAGGTCGTCTTGACGCGTTGGCGTATCGCATTGCGCTTGAAGTGTGTGGCTTGCAAACTTTGCCCGTGATTGATTGCAGGTCGTGGCGTCAACCTGTCGAAGAAAGTGCACAATGCGTCAAGCGATGGAACGAACTCTTACCGGTGGGAAATCTGTAATGTCCGAAGCGGTTCAACCCATGCACGTGATTGGTGTTGGCATTGACATTATCGAAGTGTCGCGCATTGCCCGCATGATTGATGAACATGGCGCGCGCTTTTTGGACCGCGTGTTCACGCAAGTTGAACAGGATTATGCCAACGCAAGTCCAGTGCAACGCGCGCAACGACTTGCAGCGCGCTTCGCCGCCAAAGAAGCCGCTCTCAAGGCGATGTCCATGGGGTTGCGCGAAGGAATTTCCTGGACGGATATTGAATGCACACATCGATCCGATGGTTCGCCAACGCTCAATGTGCGCGCAAGAGCAGCAGAAATCGCGCAAAGCCGCGGCATTGACGCGTGGCTGGTTTCACTCACCCATATACAGCACATGGCGGCCGCAACAGTGACCGCAGGACGAAAGTTGTAAGAAAGGTAGACTCACAATGATGAGGCGACGCGGAGCACCAACTTTATATGAACTCACCAAGAGCGGCGGACGCGGATCCATTTCTGGTGGATCGGGCGGATTGTCTGGTGGAAGCACTCCAAGCGTGTCGTTGTTGGGAAATGAAGCGGCGCGTTCTGTGCGCGTGCCCGTTGGATTTTTATGGTTGCTTGGTGTTGCAGTGCTTGGATTTGCCGCATTGACATACGCATTTGGAGTTGGCCGAGGTCGCGCCGCGGGTTTTGCCGAGGGCTTCTCCGCCAAACTTTCAGAGGACAACACGCGCGCAATGGCGCGCACCGTGAACGATCCAATGAAGCAGGGCGCGGCAAGCGTGTCGGTGACACCGCAAAAACCATTGCCGCCTGTGCCAGCAAAAACACCCGCCAACACTGTGACGGTGGCCAAAACCACGGCCCAAAATAATTCCAAGGCGAATTCCAAGACCGATTCCAAGCCAGAGTCCACACCGGCTTCCAACGCGGATCCCCGCGAAAAAGGCGTGAATTACCTTACTTTGGCTCGTCCATCCGCCGACCAAGCCGAGGCAATGTTGGCATTTTGCAAGGCCGAGGGACTTGCCGCGTACTTGGTTTTAGATAATAATGCCAAACTGCGAAAAATCATTGTCACTCCTGGCTTAAGAACCACTGCGGCTCTTCAAACCAAAGATGGACAAGAACTTCTCGCAAAAGTAAAGTCGGTGGGGCTGCGTTGGAAAGCCCTGAAAAAAGGCAACAAGGATTTTTCGGACGCCTATCTTGAACTCTTCCGCTGATCGTCGTCGTTCAGTGCCGCGGAAGTCTTAACACTTGAACGACATCGGAAGTTTCTGACATGAGCATTCATCCAAGTTTAAAAACCAAGTCTGGCGCATTGAATCAACATCGCAACGTGCTCACACGCGCGGAACGAATTGAGCGTCTCACATTCGAAGGCCGCTTTGACATTGCGACCAAGTCCGTGCTTGGAACGGTGAAGGTTCGATCGATCAAAGCCACAGTAAGCAAGAAGCCGAAGAAGGAAGCTGTTGCTGGTGCTGAAGGCGCTGCGGGCGCGAAGCCAGCGGCTGGTGCGAAACCAGCGGCAGCCGGTGCTAAACCAGCGGCCGGTGCCAAGCCAGCCGCCAAGAAGTAATCGCTCGGATTCACGCCACAGCGAGATAAACCATTATTGAACGACTTCTATCAGTTCGAAGTCGTTCCATTGATTCTTCAGGTATTCGCAAGGTTTTTGACCTTGGAACCAAGATGCAGGATCCAATCAATCTGTCCATTGGACAGCCGGATTTTCCTGTGTCCGAAGCTATGAAGGAAGCGGCCATCGCGGCCATTCGAGAAAATAAAAACGGCTACACCGTCACGCAAGGAATTCCGCAATTGTTGGCCGCGGTTCGCCAACGCCTTGAACATGATTTTGGCGCGGGATGGTCCACGACAAATGAAAATCTTTCCGCGGTCATTACCAGTGGAACAAGTGGTGGAATTCTTTTAGCGTTGATGTCCATTCTTGACGCGGGTGATGAATTTATTTCACCCGATCCTTATTTTGTCATGTACCCACAAGTTGGAAAGTTGCTTGGCGCGCATTGCGTGCTGTGCGACACCTATCCAGATTTTCGCATGACTGCCGCGCGCGTGGAGCCGTTGATCACGGAACGCACCAAGGCGGTATTGTTAAACAGTCCAAGCAATCCATGCGGCACTGTGTTAACGGCCAAGGAAATTGCGGAGCTTGTTCAGTTGTGCGAGCGCCGCGGCGTGCTGCTTATCTCCGACGAAATTTACGACGAGTTCTGTTTCAGCGACGCGCGTGAAAATGGCTTGTGCCCGTCGCCTGGCCGAACGAGCAACAATTGCCTGATTATTCGCGGCTTTGGCAAGACACACGGTTGCACTGGTTGGCGACTTGGATA
>CAJACJ010000514.1 GCA_903938205.1 uncultured bacterium | reverse complement strand
TCATGCACCGCGGTGCTTACAAAACTACCTGCAGCCAAGTCATTGATGCGATCGTGCTCCGCCGCAAGTTGATTTTTGGCATGGGTCAGTTGGGAATTTGGTCGAAGCGCGCGTCCAGCAGCCTGTTGCATTTGCTCCGCTTGTTGCACTTTGCGGTCTTGCGCATTCAATTGCTGCACCACTTTTTGCACATCTGCCCCGCTCTCGGATTTATAAAACACAAGGCGATCAAAGAACGGACTGTAATACCCCACCGCCCACGTTTTTGTCACTTTGTCATTTTTAATTGCAAAATCCAAGTAATCGGTCTGCTCTCGAAATACCACGGCGACAAGTTTGTGTCGCAATGGCCTTGGTTGCCAACCAAGTGCGTCGCAAACATCTAAATATTTCTGAAACGCCACCTCCAGCAATGTGCCCACCATGGTGACGTCTTCCGGTGATGTGTCTGACAAAATCACGTAGTGTTTGGTTTCACTTTTTGCAAGACGCGGCAACAACTTCGCCGTTTCTTTCAACACGTTGGATTCCGTGATCGGCGTTTGATCCTTGCTCAGCTTGGTGCCTTGCTTCTCCATTACCGCCGTAGTCACGACGCCTTGCGCGTTATTTTGAAACGCGCCGTGCGCATCAAGAGTGGCCAGCGCAACTCCCCACAAAACCATATTGCAAATGAGTCGCGTGGAAGCCATGAATTCAATTCCCATCCATGTATGTATACACAACGCCTTGAAGTTCACCATTGCAGAGTCAATTTTTTTAATTGTGACAAAAACCAACTCTATGCCTCAAGAATAAGATAAACGCAAGCAAAAACAAAGACTGATTCAGGCAGAACTTGCCCACTTCTGGGACATTCTGGGCAAGTGTGGATTCACTTTGATTTGGCTCCAAAACGAATATTGGGCCACGACTAGTCTGAAATCCCGCCCCACCCTAGGATAGGAAACCTATGGGCATTGAAACAGCATTACCAAGCGACAGCATTCTCACCACGCAACTTCAACGGGTCGTGAATTGGTCGCGAAGATCAAGTGTGTGGCCGCTTCCATTTGCCACCGCCTGTTGCGGCATTGAACTCATGGCCACCGCATGTAGTCGCTTTGATCTTTCGCGCTTTGGCGCGGAGGTGATGCGCTTCAGTCCACGCCAAGCGGACTTGCTTATTGTTGCCGGCAGAGTCAGCGTGAAATGTTTGCCAGTATTGCAACGCATCTACACACAAATGACGGAACCGAAATGGGTCATCTCCATGGGCGCATGCGCCAGCACTGGCGGCGTGTTTGACACCTACGCGGTTGTGCAAGGCGTTGATCAATTTATTCCAGTGGATGTGTATGTGCCTGGTTGCCCACCGCGACCCGAAATGTTGATCGAGGGCATCATGGCTATTCAACGCATTATTGATGAAGACAATATTCCGCGCGACCCAGATGGCAAGCGATTGCCGCTTAATATTTCATTGGCGCCCAACTATCAACCGCGCGGCATGCCTGTTCCTGTGACCGTTGGCGCCACGTGAGCACGACTTCACGCGAAGCTCCCCATGAGCTGAATGTGTTTGACAAGAGCGTGAATGCTTGGCCTAGAAGAAAAATTTTAATTGTATGTGCCGTTGTGATCATGGCGGTCATTTGGGTTGTGTCGTGGCAAGGGTTGCAACCCACGCCCCCAAAACCAGATGATTCTGCGGGCTTTTCAGCCATTCGTGCGCTGACTGCGGCGCGCTTGGTTTTGGGAGAACAGCCTCGCCCTGTCGGAAGTCAGGCCAACATTGCGGCGGTGGCGCGCCTGAAGGAATATTTTGTATCGCTGGGATATGCGCCGCAGGAACAAATTGCCACGGTGAAAGTTCCCGGGCGCGGCGAAGTCACGCTGCGGAATATTTTTATCCGCAAAGAAGGCCGGCAACAATTGCCCGCCATTCTTTTGGTGTCGCACCATGATTCAGTGGCGGGTTCGCCAGGCGGTTCCGACAACGGCATGGGAGTTGCGGTGTGTCTTGACATGGCGCGCATGTTGACATTGCAAGAGACACCAGAGCGACCCGTGATTATTTTGGTGACTGATGGAGAAGAAGTAGGTTTGTTGGGCGCGAAACTATTTGCACAAAACCATGCTTGGGCCAACGACATTGGCGCGGTCATTAATATTGACAATCGTGGCGGCGATGGACCAGCGCAACTTTTTGAGACGGGTCCGAATGACTTGGCGCTCATCAATGCCATCGCGCCGCATATCACACATCCAGTCATGGGTTCGTTCTTTGTGGAGATCTATCGGCGCATGCCCAATGGC
>CAJACJ010000513.1 GCA_903938205.1 uncultured bacterium | reverse complement strand
TGCGCCAACATCTGCCAAAAGCGTCGCAGTTCGGCGGGCGGCATGCGCAGGCCAGTATCCAACACATCGCGCTCAAGATAGGTCTGCACGAAGGCGCGGCGCCATTCCATACTTCTGGCATCAGACTTTGCCGTGAACGAACGCGGGAATCCACCACGCAGCCATAGCCTCTGCCAACGGTCCGCGCCGACCTCGTCAAGACCCAGACCATCAAGTTCGTGGTAGGTGATGCGGCCCGCAAGGCTTTCGCTACCACGTGTCGCAACGCTGGGCGATGCGCTGCCAAGCAGAAGAAAGCGCGCGGGTACCGGCCGCCGATCTAGCAGTGGCCGCAAAGGCGGGAACAGTGAGGGCAGCCGTTGCACTTCATCGATCACCACCAATCCTCGAAGTGGCGCAAGCACCGGCTCGGGGTCTTGCAGCAGGCGAAGGTCACGATCGGTTTCTAGGTCGAACAGCCGCGCGCGTTTGCCAAACTCCGCGGCAACGGCCTGAGCAAGCGTGGTCTTGCCAACCTGCCGTGCGCCAAGGATGGCAACGGCCTGAAAGTTCCGCAGCAGTCGGCGGATGGTGGCAAGATGGCGCGGGCGGTCCAGCATGCCAAACAGCATACCATGCAAATTCGTCATGCAAAAACGAATTTGCATGGTTCGCAGTAGGCATGTTTGGCGCGGCGTGGGATCGCATCCACGGCCGTGTACACCTATGCGGCGGTGCAATTCCTAGCCCCTCAGCTTCAAACCTTGGGGGCTTTTTATTTGGTTTTTCCCTCGGCACCTGTATACTTTAAACATGCCATTGACACCAAATGATCGCAGTCAATGGCCGCTTCATGTTGGACCACTGCATGACATTCATGCGGGTAAGCGAGACATGGCGTACTGGATGTCGCGCCCAGCCGACGAACGAATGGCAGAACTTGATCGCTTGCGAGAGGAGCATGATGGCCCACAACCAAGACTGGCTCGAGTGGCTGTTGTCATTGAACGCCAACGAAGTTGAATATGTAATTGTGGGCGGCGTTGCGTTGGCTCATCACGGACTGCCGCGTTACACGGGGGACCTGGATGTTCTCATTCACGCCACGCCGGAAAATGCTTCTCGTGTGATGAGAGCTCTGAAAGACTTTGGTTTGGCATCGCTCAACATTTCACAAGACGACCTTTCGCGAAAGGACCGTGTGATTCAACTGGGTTTTCCACCGGGGCGGATCGATGTGTTGACTTCTATTGACGGCGTTACTTGGGCTGAAGTAAACGCCCATTGCGAAACGGGCCGCTACGGTGACGCTGCTACAAAATATATTTCGCGTGCTGATCTCATCCGCAACAAGCGCGCCGCTGGGCGACCACAGGATATTGCCGACGCTACGCGGCTTGAGGAACTTTCATGACTATCCCCGAATGAAATGAAGGCCTAAACAAGGATCATTATGCGAAGCGAATATAATTTTTCGAAATCAAAACCAAATCCGTACGCACGAAAACTGAAACAACCCGTGACCATTCGGCTTGACGAATCCACGGTGCGATATTTCAAACAATTGGCGCAAGAATTGGACATGCCGTATCAAAGTCTGATCAATCTCTATTTGCGGGATTGCGCTTCCAGTGGACGATCGCTCTCTTTGAAGTGGCGACCCAAGAGTGGCCGGGCGGCTTGATCAACACATTCAATTATCTTGCGGCCGCGAATGATCCACGCGGCGCGCGGCGCGCCAACACCACAGGCCCGCGGCAATGGCCACGATCACCGGCCACAACACCACGTTCAGAATCAGAAGCCGCTGACCCAGCGCGTCCACTTCTTGGCGCAAACCATATTGCACACCGCGCAATTCCTTGCGGTACGCGTTCACTTTAATTTGCAATTGCGACAACTCCGCTTGTTGCTCGGGACTTAATTTGCCGGGGCCAGTTTCGCCGCCAGTCATTTTCTCCTGCAACTGTGCGATGTTCATTTCGGTCTGACGAACTTCGAGTTGCAAATCCTTTTCACGCGCGATGTACTTGGCCTCCGCCGCCTTGCGAAGCTCCTCCACAATTTCAAACGGCCTGCGGAAACCGCCGCGTGAACGCAGCGTTGCCACCGCGGGATCGCCAGCCATGCGCTCTAGCAAACCAATAATCAGCGGCCCATTGTCGGAGAACGCTTTCTTCATTCCTGTTTGCGGGTCTACGCTCACCCATGTTTCGTTGGCCAGCAAATCCGCGTCGGCGATAATGACAATGTTGGCGTTGCCAGTGGTGGGCGCGAACAAACTTCCAATGGGGCCGGTGATCCACGCGGCAAACACGCGGCGTACGCCGTCGGGTTTCAAGTCGCGTAGCAATTGTTCTGCGTCGCCAAAGTAGCCAAGCTTCAGCGATTGAATGAGCTGCGATTTGTCGCTTGAGAAAATCAGCGGCTCAATATTTGGCGCAACACCGGCGGGCGGATCTTTCAGTTTCTGAATTTCGCCAACGCTTTTAAAGTTGATCGCCTCAAAGCGATTGGTCAACGGATCAGTTTGATTCAGCGCCGCACGAGTGAGGCTAAGCCACGCAACGTAATTCAATTCGCGCATGGTGTTGCCGGGACCGGGCGTTTGAATGCGCGTTGTGAAATTCATATCCCCCACCGTCATGTCGCGCGGAATGTCCAAGCCCCACGCGCGCAGTAGCGGAAAGTCGTAGGTGGTTGCGGAAACTTTCGCACCCATTGCGCGCGAGTCCGGGTGCTGATCGGTTTCCGCAAATGGATCGGCCAACACTACAAGCGGCTTGCCCGCAACTGCCCACGCGTCAATGGATCGCAACATGGACTCCGGCAATTTGCGCGGCTGCACCAACAGCAACGCGTCAATGCCCGTTGGCAATTGCGCGGCGGTGTCGGCAATTTCGACCAAGTCAAACAACTCGCGCATTTGCTCAACCACAAACGGCGCGGGACTTGGCTCGCCCATGGAACCATCTTGCAACATGCGCGCGGG
>CAJACJ010000512.1 GCA_903938205.1 uncultured bacterium | reverse complement strand
GTGACGATTTGTGAGGAAAATTGCGGCACCAAACGCGGCATTCCGAAGAAGGCCGTTATGAAGGGTGAGGATGTTGAAGTTCCTCTACGCGATGTGCTTCGTGGTCGTACCGCACTCTTGGCGTTGATCGATCCACGCACCGACAAGTTGATTGTCGATGCTGGACAAATCATTGATCCTGAAATTGCCCTTGAAGTTGAGAATTTCCTGGGCGAAGACGGCGTGTTCCAAGTTCGCAGTCCATTGGCCTGTGAATCACAACACGGAATTTGTCGCACGTGCTACGGCATGGATCTCTCCACCGGCAAGGCTGTTGAAGAAGGCATGGCCGTCGGCATCATCGCGGCGCAAAGCATTGGCGAGCCTGGTACTCAGCTCACCATGCGCACATTCCACACAGGTGGAATTGCGTACACCACGGCCGCCGAGAGTGAATACAAAGCGCTCAATGCTGGTCGCGTTGAATTGGTTGATTGCAACGATGTTGATGTCACCGACGCCGACGGCAATACCCGCCGCGTTGTGTTGAAGAAGACTGGTTTGCTTCGCATGCGCGACAACAAGGATCGTGAACTTGAAAGTTTCAAGGTTCCTTACGGCGCGTTTGTCATGACCAAGAATGGCGAGACCGTGAAGAAGGGTCAATTGCTCATGCAATGGGATCCGCACAGAATGCCGATTCTTGCTGAAAAGTCTGGAACGATTCAGTTCGAGGACATCATCGACGGCGAAACCATCAAGATTGAAAAGAAATCTGGTGGAACGCTAGAGACCATCGTCATTGAGCACAAGGGCGAGCGACATCCACGCATTGAAGTGCGCGATACCAACGGCCAAATTCTTGACTTCCACCATTTACCAGCCAAGGCGCGTATTGAAGTGCAAAACGGCTCGAAAGTTGTGGCTGGACAGATGTTGGCGCACACACCGAAAGAAGCGGCTCGTTCCGCGGACATCGTCGGTGGTTTGCCACGCGTGACCGAAGTGTTCGAAGCCCGCAAGCCAAAGGAGCCAGCCGTTCTCGCCGAAATTTCCGGCAAGGTCGAACTGCTTTCCGACAAGCGCAAGGGCAAGATGACCATTCGCGTTCTGGGCGAAGCCGAAACATTCATGGAGCACCACGTTCCGCAGGGAACGCATTTGCTTGTGCATGCGGGCGACAATGTCACGGCTGGCGATCCATTGGTGGAAGGTCCACGTGATCCAGCCGACATTCTTCGCATTAACGGTGAAGACGCGTTGTATGTGTACATGCTTGATGAAGTTCAGAATGTGTACCGCGCTCAAGGCGTGCCAATTTCTGACAAGCACATTGAAGTCATTCTGCGTCAAATGCTTTCCAAGATGAAGATCACCAGTTCGGGTGACACGGGCGTTCTTCTGAACGACGTCATGGATCGTTTCAACTTGAAGAATGTCAACGCGGCTCTTGATGACATGCTTGTCGTTGAGGATTCGGGCGGAACAACTCTTGCACGCGGCAAGATGTTCACCAAGGATGAAGTCAAGGAAGCCAACACAACCGCTGAAGGTCAGGACAAGGCGAAAGCCAAAACCCGCAAGCCAAAGCGAGCAACGGCTCGAACACTTCTGCTTGGAATTACCAAGGCCAGTTTGCAAAGCGAAAGCTTCCTTTCGGGCGCCAGCTTCCAGGAAACCACCAAGGTTCTCACCGAAGCGGCTCTCAAGGGCGCAATCGACACGCTTGTCGGCCTGAAGGAAAATGTTCTTCTTGGACATTTAATTCCAGCGGGAACCGGTTACAAGGCGTACCAAGCGATTCGTATTCAGAAGTTGGTTGAAGAACCAATGGGCGATGAAGACAATGACTTGACTGAACTTGAAGCCGCCGCTGAGGAAGCGGAATCCTTGGGCGCTGAGCGACAAGGGTCTGGCCCAACCGTTGGCGACCGCGTTGCGGCGCTGAACGAAAGTTCTGAACAAGGTTCATTGATCGCGATCGAAGAGTCCGAAGCCGGCAACGACTCGGATTCTGAGTGAGCGCTTCAGAAAATAAAAACCCACCACCTGCCTCCAAAGGGCCAGGTGGTGGCACGCCATGGTGGCGCGACGGACTTCGCTTTGAATGCACATGCTGCGGCAACTGCTGCAGCGGCGAGCCCGGCGCAGTGTGGTTTGCAAAAGAAGAAGGCCAACAAATGGCCACGCGACTTGGCTTAAGCGAATCAGATTTCTTGCGCGACTACGCCAGAAAAATTGGAACCAAGTGGTCGCTGAAAGAAGTCACTGGTCCGGCGGATCTGCATCGCGGACATGATTGCATTTTGCTTGATCGCCAAAGTGTTCCTGGAAAAGCATTGTGCAAGGTCTATCAAGACCGTCCAAATCAGTGCAAAACATGGCCTTTTTGGGATCAAAACATCAGCTCCAAAAAAGCCTGGGATCAAGCCAAGAAAGCCGCGCCGTGCCCTGGCATGGGAAGCGGTCCGCTTATTCCAGCGGAGAAAATTCTTGAAGCGCTTTTGGCGGAGCGCGCCTCAAGCAAGGACGCTGCTTGGTAAACGGAGCGGCGGAACTTTCCCAACACATTCAAGCGTGGCGCGACGCAGCGCGTGACCCACGAGTGGGAGCGCTCATGCGCGAACTTGAATCACAAGCGCAAGAACAACTTCGCATTCATCGGCCAGTATGTTTGGCCAGCGGCAAGTGCTGCAACTTTGAGCAACACGGCCACTCCATGTGGCTGACCGGTTTGGAAGTGGC
>CAJACJ010000511.1 GCA_903938205.1 uncultured bacterium | reverse complement strand
CGTCACTCATTTCCAAAGACTTCTCATTCACTTTCGGTGTTGCCGCATCCATCTTGGACGCGGTTGAATTCGCTTCTTTCGTTTCGCTTTCCTTTGCCGCCGTTTCAGCAGTGCTTGTTGCTGGCTTCGGCGGCGCAGTCGCAGCCTTGGCTTCTTTGCGCACTTCGCCGCGCGTGCGCGACACAATGGCTTCAACAATATTTTCATTTCCTTCGGCGTCCGTCACAAAATACAAACGACTTCCGTCCGCGCTCCAGGCAATATCTCGCTCACGCGATGGTGGCGCAGTCACGCGCGCCACTGGGGACTTCTCATCCATGCTCCGCACGAAAACATCTCCATAGGCGACGAACGCCATGGTCTTTCCATCTGGACTTAACGCGGCTTCCGAAATATCTTTTCCAACTTTTCGCATTTCGACTGGACTGGCGGTTTCCGCGGCGGCGGAAAGTTCAATCACCTGCGCAAGCGCACGCGGCGTCGCAAGATCAAGGCGGTACAACTTGTCCCATGATGCGATCACAGCCGTCTTTCCATCGGCTGAAATATCAAATGACGCAATATCGTCGGTAAAATTGGTCAACTTTTCGCCGGCCGCATTCGGTGCGTCACTGAGATTGCGGCGATACAGATTGGTGACCCCATCACGCTCCGAAAGCATGAGAAATTGATTTGGCCCGCACCACTTCGCTTGTCCATCGTTGCCCGCAAAATCAGTGAGCTTTGTAAACGCTTTATCAAGTGGTTTGTGCGCGTCATACAACCACACATCGCGTTGATCCGAACCGCGATACCCGCGGCGCGCCCACGAACTTCCGCCACGCTCAATTAAATATTGACCTTGCCTATTGAACGACGCATTGGCGCCCAACGATTCATTGATTCGATCAATTCTTCCACCAACCGCGGGCACGCTGTAACAACGGGGCACGCGATAAAAATCCGAGTCGCGCAAGGAGTAAAAATAAATAGTGGGAACGCCCGCTTCATTCATTTGAAAATCAGACAGCAAACAAGCTGATTCGCCATAGGTAATTTGCGTCGCATCGCCACCTGAAGCCGGCATTGTCCAAATATTTCTGTAGCCATCGCGTGAACTTTCAAACGCAATCGTCGCGCCATCGGGACTCCAAATGGAACGTGCATCCTCCGCGGGCTGATTGGTGATACGAACCGCGTTGCCGCCACTGCTTGGCGCCAACCACAAATCACCTTGCCAGGAAAACACAATATTTTGCCCGTTGGGGCTCACCGATGGCCAGCGAGGCAAGTCAACGTTCGCAGCCGCCGCTAAAGAATGAACCAACATACAAAATAGGAACGCGGCATAGACAAGGTGGGATTTCATGGATGGATGCCTTTGGAAATGGGTGAAAGGTCAATTTACCCCCTCTGTGTGTCAGGGGTTATGAAAATTTTTGAAAAATGTGCTTGAATTTATTGCTTTTCATCAGTTCATATTTGACAGTGAATTCCGTAGGCATGGTGACTGCAATTCGCAGTGCCAATGAAAGGAAAGGGAGTCATGGAAAATAGCAACGGTCAAGTTCAAAAAGTCGAAATTCCTGCTGGAGTAGCAAGTTCAAAGCTGGAGCATTTGCGAGGCATTTTGTCCAAGCTTCAGCAAACAATGGAGGCGCGACGCGATGAGCGAATGGGTCGCAAGCCAACGCCGCAACCGACGCAGAACATTGCGTTTCCAAAGCCAATTTCAACCACCTCAACCAGTGGCAAACCTCGCGCAACACCAAAGTCATTGAGCGACTTTGAAGCCGCATTCGCTCGCCTTACAAGCAGGCAAGCGAGTTAACCAAGCATTCAAGGTTAGTTCGAAGGGGGTCATGGAGTAACGGCGTAGGTCCAAGCGTGTACATTCCGCTTCCCATGCGCCCAGACTCCTTGACCTTTCTTCGAACTTTACTTGATACTCCAAGCCCTTCTGGTTACGAAAGGGCTGGTCAACAAGTCTGGCTTTCGTATGTCAGGCCATTCGCCGATCGATGTTGGAATGATGCATACGGAAATTGTTTTGCAAGCATTGAGCCCGCCAAAAGTGGCAAAGATGTCATCACTTTGGCGCTCTGCGGTCACGCCGATGAAATTGGATTGATGGTCAACTTCATTGACCCCAACGGTTTTATTTATTGCAAATCCATTGGCGGCATTGACGCGGGCAGCATTGTTGGCAAGCGCGTTCAATTTATGAGTTCAGTGGATGGAGTCACCAAGCCCGTGGTCGGACTCATTGGCGCGACCGCGATTCATTTGCAAGATAAAAGTAACGAAGGCAAAATGCGCAAGTTGCACGAGTTGTATGTGGATATTGGCGCCAAGGATTTCGCCGCCGCGCAAGCGTTGTTGAATATTGGCGACCCTGGCGTGTTCATGGATCAAAGCATGTTGATGGGCGACGGCCTGATCGTGGCGCGCGGTTTAGACAATCGCATTGGAACATTCGCCGCCGCCGAGGGCTTGCGTTTGATCGCCGAGAAGCGACCAGAACTGAATGTGCGCGTGGTGGCGGTGAGCACCGTGCAAGAAGAAGTTGGTTTGCATGGCGCCAGTATGATCGCGGGTTCGCTCAATCCAAATATTGCGCTTGTGACTGACGTTGGCCACGCAACAGATAGTCCGGGCATTAATCATCCGCAGCATGGACATTTTAAATTGGGCGGTGGACCAAAAGTTTCCGTGGGTGGCGCGTCGCAACCAGAAGTGGCCGCGCGCATATTTGAGGTGGCCAAAGCCAAAAATATTGTCGTCCAACGGGGTGGTGCGGCGGGTCGCACAGGCACAGACACCGATGCGATTTTTGTGAAAGGTGGCGGAATTGCAAGCGGTTTGGTGAGTTTGCCCATTCGCTACATGCACACCACCGTTGAAATGACGGCGTTGAAAGATTTGGAGCAGATCGCCGAAATTTTCGCGGGCTTTGCCTTGAGTCTCAAGGGAAATGAAGTGTTCGCTCCTCAATTATGAAGACAGTGCTTTAGGTAGACTCATTTTGTCATGTTGAAATTTGTCCGCGCAGCCTTTCGAGATATGAAAAACACAGGGAGTGTGTGGCCTAGCAGTCCCGCGCTTGCCAACGCCATGACCAAGGGACTTGCCGCTCGTACGGGTAAGAGGCGCGTGCTTGAGGTTGGTCCAGGCACTGGTCCATTCACCAAGAAACTGCTCAAGGATTTGCGCGCCGGTGATCATCTCGATGTTGTGGAAATGAACGAACTCTTTTGCGACACGCTTGAGAAAAAAATTCTGGCGCCCTTTCGTAGGTCGCATTCAAAAGTCCATGTGGAGTTGCACCAAGGAAGAATTGAAGACGCGCAATTGGACGGCAACTACGACCTAATCGTGTGTGGTTTGCCATTCAATAATTTTCCGCCAGCGTTGGTGCGTGCTATTTTCAAGGATCTCATGGACTTGTTAGTTGATGGCGGTGAGCTGGTTTACTTTGAATACGCCGGCGTGCGGGTGATCAAAGGTTCGCTGGTTGGCTCTAAAGGGAAAAAGCAGTTGAAGGAAATCCGCGGAATTCGCCGCGAGTTGTTCAAAGCGCATGAGGGTCGTCAACAACTTGTCATGGCAAATCTTCCGCCCGCGCTTGCAGTTCGTTTGCGCAAGTCCGCGGCAACGGTTGGTGCTGGTCGCGCACTCACACGGTAATGTGCTGACATGGCATGGATCAATGAAAACTTTTTGAAATTAGGCGCGGGCTATTTGTTTCCAGAAATTGCCCGTCGAGTCAAGGTCTTTTGCGACGCGAATCCAGAGCTTGCGTTGAAGGTGATTCGCTGCAGCATTGGCGATGTCACCGAGCCGCTTCCAGAAGTTGCCGTGACCGCGCTGCGCGAAGGCGTTGATGATTTGGCAATTCGCGAACGCTTTCAAGGCTATGGACCGCCTATGGGTCACGATTTTGTGCGCGCGGCGATAGCACAGACCATGTTCCGTGATTGTGGCGTAGACATTGCCGACGACGAAATTTTTCTTTCCGATGGAAGCAAGCCAGACGCCAGTCATTTTCTAGAATTGCTTGGAAGTGGAAATGTGATAGGGGTTCCTGATCCGGTGTACCCGGTGTATGTGGACACCAATGTCATGGCTGGCAACACCGGCGAGATGAAAGACGGTCGTTATCAAGGCTTGGTGTACATGGATGCGAGTCCAGAAAATGGATTTGTTCCAGAACCGCCTTCGCAGCCGGTGGATGTCGCGTATTTATGTTCGCCCAATAATCCAACCGGTGCGGCCATGAGCCGCGCGGCGCTTACGCGGTGGGTGAATTGGGCTTTGAGCAACGACACGTTGATACTGTTTGACGCCGCGTACGAGGCGTACATTCGTGACAGCGACATACCGCGGAGCATTTTTGAAATTCCTGGCGCCAAAAAATGCGCGGTGGAATTTCGCAGCTTCTCTAAAAATGGTGGATTTACTGGACTTCGATGTGGTTTTACTGTTGTCCCAAAAGAGCTGACCGGGCGCACGAGTGACGGCAAGCGAATTCCGTTTCACGGTTTGTGGTCGCGCCGATGGAGCACATGTAGCAATGGCGTGAGTTGGCCGGTACAAAAGGCCGTGGCCGCGTTGTGCACTCCCCAAGGGCAAAAGCAAATGAAGGCGTTGTGTGATTTCTATTTGGCCAACGCCGCCATTCTTCGCAAAGCCATCGCAGCGCAAGGACTTCAGGTGTGGGGCGGCGAGAACGCGCCGTATGTCTGGCTGAAATGTCCGGCGGGTCTGACAAGTTGGGACGCGTTTGATTTGTTGCTTCAAGAAACGCAGTTGGTCACCACTCCGGGCGCGGGTTTTGGAAATTGTGGCGAAGGTTTTTTGCGCGTGAGCGCTTTTAATTCGCGCGCGAATGTGCAAGAGGCGGGAAGACGTCTCGCCTTGCTGGGCGCTTCAAATTCAAAGCGCTAATGCAGCTGCCTGCAAGACTTTAAAATTTATCAATACCAAATCTTGGCCCGTGTGCATGAAGTGCACTGAGCAGTGTCAAAATTCCAGGTATGAAGTCGCCAGATGCAAACGTATTAAAATTTGTAACTAGCAAACACACCAAGCACAAGCGATGTTCCGCCATCCTCGCTGCCGATGAAATTGTTGGAACTGTCATATAATTTCAATTGATTCATAACGGCCGCGCCCGCTAAAAAATCAACCCGAAACTGTGGAACAGGCTTCCACTCAAGTCGTCCATACAAAGTGATTTGCTGCTCAAGTCCAGCGCCATTGGCAAATGGTGCGCTGTCGTCAAGGCGAAACATTCGATATTCCCAAGCGCCGCCAAGCGCCGCGTTGAACTGCGTTGAAAGTTCTTGCACCAATTCCAAGCCAACAAATGGATTCGCTTCAGGACCGCGCACATTGGAAATTCGTAAACCTTTTTTAATTTCCCAATCAACAATTGGAACTGGAACCACAAGCACGGAATTATTCAATTGGCCCTTGGCCAACAAGCCAAGTCCAAGAACATGCGTCTCGTCAAAGGCGTAGCGGAAATTCACCAACGCACCGCCGGTAATGGTCTTGCCAGCGCTGGCGTTGGATTCACCTGACATTTGCAGCACGGGCGCAGCGCCGACGGACCAATGATCATTGAGTTTGATGTCAAAGCGCGGAAGAATACCAAGCGTTTCCACATTGTTCCAAGCAGCGGTGGCAAACACGCTGTTACCCGTGAAGTTGTAGTAGTCGTATTCATAGGCAACACCTACGGAAAGCGTGACGGTTTCAGTAAGCGTGTAGCGACTTGAAATTCCAAAGTACGCGCGGTCGGCGGTATAGGAGCCACTGCCTTCAATGGAGGTACTGAAT
>CAJACJ010000510.1 GCA_903938205.1 uncultured bacterium | reverse complement strand
GCCATCAACGCCGCCGCCATGAGCATGGACGCGTGCTTGGCCAGCCACTCTCCGCTTGACGAACGCATTCACATTGCGCGCAATCAACCTTGACAAATCACCGTGGCCGCCGCCATGCGCGGACTTCTTGCGGGCTCCAATATTCCAGCCTCGCACAAGGACAATGATCCGCGCGTGCAAGATCCATACGGTCTTCGCTGCGCGGCGCAAGTCATTGGCGCGGCGTTTGATCAACTTGATAGCGCGCGCCTTGTTGTGGAGCGCGAGCTTGGCGCCGTGACCGACAATCCGCTTGTTTTTGTCGATGATTCCGGCGCTTTTGACATTGTCAGCGGCGGAAATTTTCACGGCATGCCGCTGGCGCTTGCCATGGATCAAGCCAAGATCGCGCTGTGCCACATTGCGGGCATTAGCGAGCGACGCACATTCTGGGTGCTGTCCGGCCACGACAAAGTGAATCGCGTGAAGCCGCACCTTGCGACAAGTCCCGGTCTTGAAAGTGGCCTGATGATTACGCAGTACACCGCCGCCGCGTGTTGCAACGAGTTGCAAAGTTTGGCGCATCCCGCGAGTGTTGGAAATGTTTCCACCTGCGGCGGCATAGAAGATTACAACTCGTTTGGTCCCACCAGCGCAACGCAACTTGCGCGCTCGGTGGAATTGTGTCGCAACGTGATCGCCATTGAGTTGTATGTCATGACGCAAGCGCTTGAGGCGCAGCGGCCGCTTCGCTCGGGTGCTGGCGTTGAAGCCATGCACGCGTTGGTGCGTGCGCGCGTAAAACCGTTGTCGGGCGATCGCAGTCCCGCGCCAGATCTTGCGGCGATTATTGAGTTGATCGCTTGATGAATGCGCAATCGAACAACGCAAAAAATATTTGGACCGTCATTGGCGCCTCCAGCGCGGGCACGCTGATTGAGTGGTACGACTTTTATATTTTCGGAAGCCTGGCCACCATCATCGCCAAAAATTTCTTTCCGCAGACCGACCCCACCGCCGCGCTGTTGTTCACGCTGGCCACGTTCGCCACTGGATTTGTGGTGCGACCATTTGGCGCGATCGTGTTTGGCCGCATCGGTGATTTAGTTGGTCGCAAACATGCGTTCTTGGTCACATTGCTGATCATGGGTTTCAGCACCACGCTGATTGGCGCGCTTCCAACCTATGACCAAGTTGGAGTAGTGGCGCCTATTTTGCTTTTGGCGCTGCGGCTTTTGCAAGGTCTTGCGCTTGGTGGCGAGTACGGCGGCGCGGCAACGTATGTGGCCGAGCACGCGCCAACTCATCGACGCGGTTTCTACACATCATTTATTCAGACCACCGCAACGCTTGGATTATTCGCGTCGCTGGGAGTGATTCTGTTGTGCCGTTTGCAATTAGGCGACTCCACTTTCACGGCATGGGGTTGGCGCATTCCATTTCTGCTGTCGCTGATGTTGGTGGCGTTCTCCTATTTCGTGCGCAGAAAATTGCACGAGTCGCCCGTATTTGTGGAATTAAAAAACTCTGGAAAGGCTTCAAAGCAGCCACTTCGTGATAGTTTTTGCAATCGCGAAAACCTGAAGTTGGTGTTGACCGCGCTCTTAGCGGCCACCATGGGTCAAGGCGTGGTCTGGTACACGGGCCAGTTCTACGCGTTGTACTACATGCAGACCGTTCTGAAAATTGATTTTGTGCTGGCCAACAAAATCATGGCCGTGGCGCTGCTTATGGCCACTCCATTCTTTGTGGTGTTTGGCGCGCTCAGCGACCGCGTTGGTCGCAAGCCACTCATGATGCTTGGATGTTTTCTAGCACTCATCAGTTGGATACCTATTTATAAAGCCATGACTGTGGCTGCCACGCAAGAAGGCGGACCAGATGCGACAACATTAACACTGCTGATATTCGCGCAAGTGTTTTTTGTAACGCTGGTGTATGGCCCCATCGCCGCGTTCTTGGTTGAAATGTTTCCCACGCGCATCCGCTACACATCCATGTCGCTGCCCTATCACATTGGCAATGGCGTGTTCGGTGGATTGGTGCCGCTCATTGGAACGTGGGCGGTGGCAACCTTTAACAACACACTCGCAGGCTTGTATTACCCAATGGCTATCACCGCTATCACGTTGGTATTGGGATTGTTCCTGCTGCGCGACCGACACCGCGAACCGTTGAGTTAACGTGTGTGGCGAAATGTGGTTTTCGCCACAATTTACGGCAAATGTGGCAAATTTGAATACGCAAGAAGAAATCAACCACTCCCCTGCGCTAAAGTGTTCGCATGTCCATGCTGAACAAAGTCGACGCCCCCAACCGCACCATTCGCGCGCCGCGCGGCAATCAACGCGTTTGTAAAAGTTGGGCCGCCGAAGCCGCTATGCGCATGTTGATGAACAACCTTGACCCCGAAGTTGCGGAGCGTCCGCAAGATTTGGTTGTGTACGGCGGTCGCGGTCAAGCTGCGCGCAATTGGGAATGCTACGACGCCATCATCGCCTCGCTGAAATCACTTGACGTTGATGAAACGCTTCTTGTGCAAAGCGGCAAGCCTGTTGGAATTGTTCGCACGCAAGTGAACGCGCCACGCGTGCTGATTGCAAATTCAAACTTGGTGCCGCACTGGGCCACGCAGGAACATTTTGACGATCTCGCCGGCCGCGGCTTGATGATGTATGGACAAATGACCGCGGGCAGTTGGATTTACATTGGCACGCAAGGCATTTTGCAAGGCACGTATGAAACATACGCCGAGTGCGCGCGCCAACATTTTGGTGGCACACTACAAGGCACGCTGAATGTCACCGCGGGTTGCGGCGGCATGGGCGGCGCGCAACCGTTGGCGATCACCATGAATGAGGGCACCTGCCTGCTTGCGGATATCTGCATGGAAAGGCTTGAAAAGCGTAAGTTTGACCGCTACTTGGATGAGATCTTCACCGACTTGGATAAGGCCATTGACCGCGCCATTGAATTGAAAAAAACAAAGCAAGCCATAAGCGTGGGCGTGCTTGCCAACGCGGTTGATTTGCTAGCGCGCCTTCACACGCGCAAAATTATTCCAGAGACACTGACCGATCAAACAAGCGCGCACGATCCACTTGAGGGCTACTACCCGCAAGGCATGTCGCGCGTTGAGGCGGACGAACTTCGCACACGCGATCCTATTGAGTATCAACGCCGCAGTTGCGCCAGTATGAAAGAGCATGTGCGCTTGATGGTTCAGTTTCAAAATGCGGGCAGCAAAGTTTTTGATTACGGCAACAATATTCGCCAGCGCGCCCTTGACGCCGGCTTGACCAACGCGTTCGCGTTTCCTGGTTTTGTGCCCGCGTACATTCGTCCGCAATTCTGCACGGGCCGCGGTCCATTCCGTTGGGTGGCGCTCTCTGGCGATCCCGCCGATATTCGCGCCACCGATGAAGCGGTGTTGAAAT
>CAJACJ010000509.1 GCA_903938205.1 uncultured bacterium | reverse complement strand
TGCCTAAGGTAGAGAGATATGGAAAACCGAAACGCATCACCAGCCATTGCCAAGCCGAGCATCTTGAAAGATGACTTTGAGGCTGTGCGTCGACCTAGGGCTGATGAAATTCCAGATCTTGTTGAAATGGCGGCGCTACGCGAAGCCTGTCGGCGCACACGACTTGGGCGCTCCATGGTTGCCGAGCCATTGATGAAAAATTTCTGATAAAACTGTTCCAGCGCTGAAACACATTTCTAATGTTCCATGTATTGAGAAAGCCCCGTGATCGCGGGGCTGATTTGTTTTTAAGCTGGCTATTTCAGTTTGTATTTCGCCGCGCATCAAATGACGCACGAGGCCTCACATTGTATTGAGCAACTCGAAGCGCCTTGAGTCACCCGATTAAGGGTGGATGCGTTTGCCACTGGCGCGCGTACCCGGCATGCCGGCGTTGGTCGAGCGTTTTTGCCCGGGTTCCTCTTCGGGCAAAATCATTCCCTCAACTCGTGGCGCGGCTTTCAAACGATTGATTCGATCCCTTAACTTCGCCGCGGTCTCAAATTCCATTTCCTCTGCGGCATGCAGCATGTCCGCATGCATGGCTTCAAGCATTTCATCGCGGTCCATTTCTTTGTCATCTTTGCGGCCGGCGGCGGCGCGCACACTTCGGGAAGCCGCCAATTCCTGCTCAATTCCGCGACGAATTGCCTTGTGGATAGTTTCTGGGGTGATGTTGTTGGCGATGTTGTGGGCGATTTGTTTCTGGCGCCGCCGTGAGACTTCGTCAATCGCCGCCTGCATTTCCTTGGTCACTTTGTCGGCGTATAAAATGGCTTCTGAATTTGAGTTGCGCGCCGCGCGACCCATGGTCTGAATCAAACTTGAAGTGCTACGCAGAAAACCTTGACGATCGGCGTCTAAAATACAAACCAAACTGACCTCCGGAAGATCAAGTCCTTCGCGTAGCAAGTTGACGCCGATCAAGATGTCGTACACGCCCTCACGCAATTCACGCAGCAATTCAAGGCGATCAAGAGTTTCAATTTCGCTGTGCAAATAACGCACGCGCAGGCCTTGTTTGTCCAAATGCGTGCATAAATCTTCACACAATCTTTTGGTGAGAGCGGTGACCAGTGTTCGCTCACCGCGCGCGGCACGTTCGCGGGCGCGTTCAATTAAATCCGCTACTTGGGTGAGAGCGGGCAAAATGGTAATTGGCGGATCGACAAGTCCAGTTGGTCGGATCACTTGCTCGGTGACCACACCACCGCAATGCTCCAGTTCCCAGACGCTTGGAGTGGCGCTGACTAAAATAGTTTGCGGCACCAAAGATTCAAATTCTGGAAATGTAAGTGGGCGATTGTCTAGTGCGGCAGGAAGCCGAAATCCGTGTTCCACAAGCGTTTCCTTGCGTTTTCGATCGCCAAAGTACATGCCGCGCATTTGCGGAATGGTGACGTGCGATTCGTCGATCACGCACAGCCAATCATTTTTTTCGCGCCCGGGAATGCTGCGGAAATAATCCAGCAAGCAATACGCGCGTTCGCCCGCGGTGCGGCCATCGAAGTAGCGGCTGTAATTTTCAATGCCGCTGCAGAAGCCAGTCTCGAGGATCATTTCCAAGTCGTATTGCACACGGCCTTGCAGTCGCTGCGCCTCCACCAACTTTCCCGCCGAACGCAGTTCAAGAACACGCGCAGCTAAATCTTTTCGCATCTCGGCCAAGGCTTTTTGCACTTGGTCCTCGGGCATCATGTAATGCTTGGCTGGAAAAATAAAAGCGGCGACTTCCTCGGCTAAAATTTCACCACTCACCGGGTCGACAATTTCAATGCGCTCCACTTCGTCTCCAAACATGCCAATGCGAATCGCGTGTTGCTCATATGCGGGATAGACCTCGATTAAATCACCGCGCACGCGAAAGGTGCCGCGCTCTGGCGCGACCTCGTTGCGGATGTATTGCATGGTGGTTAAACCAAGGAAAAAGGCTCGCCGATCAAGCTTTTCGCCTCGGCGCACAGCCAGCATGCGATTCATGTATTCGGCGGGACTGCCCAAGCCGTACAAGCAACTCACGCTTGCAACAACAATCACATCTTGGCGAGAAAGCAGGGCACTGGTAGTTGCAAGTCGTAAACGATCCAAGTCGTCGTTGCGCGACGCGTCCTTCTCAATGTAAATATCGCGCTGAGGTATGTACGCCTCGGGTTGGTAGTAGTCGTAGAAACTCACAAAATAATTCACCGAGTTGTTTGGAAATAATTCGCGCAACTCCTCGTACAGTTGCGCGGCCAGCGTTTTGTTGTGGCTGATCACAAGTGTGGGTTTGCGCACGCGCTCAATGACATTGGCAATGGTGAATGTTTTTCCAGTTCCCGTGGCGCCAAGCAAAGTTTGCCACTGTCGCCCGTCTTTTAAACCTTCAACCAATGACTCGATCGCCGCCGGTTGATCTCCCGTGGGAACAAATGGAGCCTGAATTTGAAAGGCGCGATCGCTCACACATGCACTGTAGGAAGTGGGGCGATTACATGCGAATTCAAATTCACGCGTTTCCAGAAAGAAGTTCGCGCGGCGATTTTCGCAGTAGCCGTCGAACCGCTGGAATGGCGGCAAGAATTGTGAATATCACCACCGTCACCGCGCCAATACCCCATGGAATCAAAGGAAAAATGGCCACAAGATTCAGTCCGATCAAGTCGCGGTACAAAATGCAACCTGCCCACGCCAATTCAAAACCTAATCCAGTCCCACCAACAATCGCCGTGACGGCAATCATGGCAGCTTCGGCAAGAACAAGTCCAGCCACGGAATTTCTACTTGCGCCTGTGGCGCGCAGCACGCCAAATTCATAGCCGCGACCAGACACTTGCGCCGCGATCACATTGCCCACGCCAAAACATCCAAGCAGCAATGCCGCGAATGCGATGGCGCCGCCCATTCCAAGAATGACTTTGCCAACCTCATCCACTTGCGTGCGAATGCCCCGGCCACTTGCGAACAGCGCGCCTGGAACGGCGTTGGCGACAGCGGCGGCCAATTCCTCATCTTGTTCGGTATCACCGACCGGGCCCAAATCCATTTGCATGATCACCGCGTCACGCACGCCAAAGTTTTTTGCCACGGCGGACAAATCCATGAACACGCAACTCATGGCGTGTTCCATGTAGACGCTGCGAATTCCAAAAACTTGCGTAGCCATGTCCAAGCCCGCGCTCGATACAACGCCAACCACTTTCATGGTCACGCGACTTTTGGGACCAATAATATCGATCGAGTCACCCACATCAATTCCACGCGCGGTGAGAAATTGCTCCGCAACCAGAACGCCCTCGCCACTTTTCAGTTGTGGCAACGCCGTTTCAGGCGACCCACGAATCCAATCCAAGCGATTCATTTTTAAGAAGGAATCAGGCTCAAAACCAACGCAAATCACATTTGGCGGCGCGATGGATTGCACGCCAAGCGCCATTTTGGAATCGGTCTTGAGCGGTAAATATCCAACCGCCGCGGCGTTTCGCACGCCTGGAAGTTTTCGCAGCGCTTCTTGATCGCGCGGACTTAAACCACTGATTCGAAACGCGAACGCGTCGCCAAATTTCACCTTGGAACGAATTTCATTCAGCAGACTTTCACCGTTACTCCATGAGCTCACCAGAATGCTCATGCCCATCATCAGCGCGCCAGCGGTCAGGCCCAATCGATATGGCGCACGCATGACACCACCACGCAACAACCCTTTGGGTAATCCACACAGTGTTGTCAAAGGTCCGCTGAACAACGCGCCGACCAATTGCATAATGGGCACGCACAAAAGAAACCATCCAATGTGAATAATGGGCAAGCCAGCCAATGCATGCAGCCAAAATTTCTGTTGCGTATTTGTTGGAAGCGTCAGCACCAACGCCTCAAAACTTGCGCCTGCAATTCCAACTCCAAGACAAATCCATATTCCTGCGCGGCGTACGGGAGTAGCTCGCCTACGCAAAGCCTCAAGCGGTGAAGTTTGCGATGCGATGCGCGCGGGGTTGAGCGCCCCAAGCAATCCCGCCATCACTGATCCGCCAAGAGCCAATCCCGCGCCTAACAACGAAGGCGTAAACCCTTCGGGCAAACTGTCGCGGAACCACCAAGTCACTAGCCACGCACCCGCAAAACCAAAGGGAATTCCCACAATTCCAGCGGTGCTGCTGAGGACCACGCCTGCGCAACATTGCCCCGCGAAAAGTTGTCCGCGTGATGCGCCCAAGCATCGCAGTGTGGCCAGTTCGCGTTCCAATTCCGCAACCGCGGTGGTCATGCCAACGCCAACAATGAACGAGCACGCAAGAAATGCAATCACTGTTGCAAGCGTGAAACCAAGTTGCCCCGCGAGCACTTGCTTGTCCATTCCCGATGTCGCCATTTCCGCTGGCTCAAGCAACATGTCCGCTTCGACATCTTTTGAATGCGCCTTGCACCACGCGTTAACGTCTGTGCCTGGCTTGAGCAAAATGGCAACCTGCGTGGCTTCATCATCGCGGCCCATGGCTTCATTCAGTGTTGAGCGATACACAACCACCGCTGGTTTTTGCAACGCGCCCAACATGGGCCTTTGCACAATTCCGCACACGACTAATTTCACCGGCGCGCCTAATCGCAGCACCAAAAGTTCATCGCCCAATTTTGCGTCCAATATTTTTGCCGTGACTGGATCAAGCGCAATTTGATGCGCGTCGCTGGGTCGGTGACCTTCCTGCATGGGCATGGGGTCAAAGCGCGGGTCGGAGATGGGATCAATGCCGCGCGCTTGCGCCGTTGTTCTGCGCAATTTCCCCGCGGAATCAAGCGCGCCATCGGCGCGACTGAGCGTGAATGAGCCTAATCTGCGCGCAGAAACCGCCTCCACATCTGGCCACGATTTCACCTGCTCCATAATGCTTGCGGAAAATGGCGACGCGGATTGCTGAACCAATCGCGCGTCGACTTCGCCCAACAAATTTGTTAATTTTCCTTGCACATTGTTTTGCACTGTGCGCATGCCACTTCCAACAGCTGTCACCAGCATGCTTGCCATTGCGATGGCGGCAAAGAGCAGCGCGCTTCTACCTGGGCGAGCGAACAATGTCCGCCGCGCGAAGCGCCAACTGGGAAGCATCCATTCCTTGAACATCAAAGCTCCCGGCCAAAAGGCCATCTCGAAGAACATGAACTTTTTCACAATGCGCCGCCGCGGTCGGTTCGTGCGTGACCATCACCACCAACATATTTCGCCGCGCCGCAAGACCCGCCAACAACCGCCACAAGCGATCACTGGTGTCGCTATCCAAATTTCCAGTTGGCTCATCGGCCAACAACACTGGCGGCTCATTCAACAAAGCGCGCGCAATGGCAACGCGTTGTTGCTCGCCACCTGAAAGCGAATCAGGTCGATGATCCATGCGCTCGCCCAGGCCAAGTTCACGCAGCAATTCCTGCGCGCGCGCGGCCACACTGGCGTGGGACAAACCATCAAGCGTGCTTGGCAGCGTGACATTCTCCAGCGCGTTCAATGTTGGAAGCAGGTTAAAACCCTGAAAAACAACGCCACTTCTGCGTCTTCTATGCAGCGTCAATTCAGTTTCAGAGAGTCCATCAAGTCGAGATTCGCCCACTTCAAGCTCGCCAGAATCCGCCGCGTCAAGACCCGCAAGCAAATGTAGCAGCGTGCTTTTACCGCTTCCCGACGGACCCATGATGGCGTGAAAACCTGGACCCTGAAGTTCAAGATCAATCCCACGCAACGCGTCAACGCGCCGCGAACCCATGGGATAACTTTTACGAACTCCCCGCAGTCGAATTCTGCACGCGCGAAGATTGAGATCAGTGGACTGCATGCTTGGAGTCGTATGTCGCCGCGTCCATCAATTTGGAAAGAGGGGACACATCGCTCACTTTCAGTTTCACCAGCCAACCCTTGCCGTAAGGATCGCTGTTGAGCAAAGAAGGATCTTTCACGGCGGCGTCATTGACGGCGGCAATGGTTCCCGCGACGAAGCAATAAATTTCACTGGTGGTCTTCACGCTCTCGACCTCGCCAACCACATCGCCAATAGCGATCACGGTTCCAACAGGTTTGGTTTGGACGTAGGTCACATCCGTCAGCTCATTAGCCGCGAATTGGGTGATACCGACCGTGACTTCGCCCGCTTGCGCGACGAACCATTCATGACTTTCAGACACGCGACATTGTTCAGGACTTTTCATTGTGTTCTCCATTGGGGTGCGGGATCATAGTGTCCCTGAGCTTTGCTATCCTGCAAATCGAAAGAGAGACCCCGGATGACATCCCAAATGGTTTTAACGCTTTCGGTCGGAGCACTTCGACCTTTAATGAAGCGGGCGAAAAAGCCTTTGGATATTTTTGAACTTCCAACTTTTGTCAATGAAGAAATGGGCCTGCGCGGACTGAATATTCCGTCAGATTTGTTGGCAGGGCGAACTCCCAAAGATTTTGAGCGGCTCTGCGATCTTTCCGACAAGGCGCACTGTCCATTTCTGGTGTTGATCGAAACTCCTGAGTTGAATTTGTGGAATCCAGTCAATCAGCCCGCCGTGATTGATCGGTTGCGCCGTCTCGCCTCCGCGGCGACTCGAATTGGTTGTTCAAGCGTGGCCATTAGTTTGGCGGAAGTCACAACGCAAGAACGCGCTGACGCGGTTGTGAAAACATTGAAAATGGCCTTGTCGGAAATGGACAAATTTGAAATAGCCTTGTTGTTGCAAAGTGGCACCGGATTTTTGAGCGATGGAAAATTGTTGGTTGATGTGGTGAAAAAAGTTGGCGGATTCCGCATTGGAACCATGCCGTCGTTTCAACATGCGGCAACCAATGGCGGTGTGGGTCAAGAGTTGAGAAAACTTGCGCCGTACGCACAGTCCATTACGGCAAGCGTGAAAGGTTTTTCCGAGGAGGGAGAACACTCCGAATGGAGTTTGGACGAGTGCGTGGAAACATTGCGCGCGGTGGGCTACGTCAATTCTTTGTCGCTTGATTATTTGGGCAAAGGCGATCCAATCAAACCGCTCAGCATGGCTCGCGACATGCTTTCCGCCGCAATTGAGGCCGCAGAACCAGCATGAATTCCAATCAAAAGCCGCTCATTATTACTATTGATGGTCCCGCGGGCACGGGGAAAAGTTCCGTGGCGCACATGTTGGCCATGCGGCTTGGTTTGGAATTTCTTGACACTGGCGCCATGTACCGTGCCGCAGCTTTTTTAGCGATTGAGAATTCCATTCCCATTGACGATGGCGAATCGATCGCCGCCGCGCTGGCCAGCACCACATTGGTGTTTGACTGGAAATCAAGTCCGCCCAAACTTGTCTTGAGTGGTCGCGATGTGAGTCCTTTCATTCGCTCCGCGGAAGTCACCGAAGCGGTGTCGCCCGTGTCAGCGTGCTCCGATGTGCGCCGCGAAATGGTTCGTCGTCAAAGGGAAATTGCCAACGCGCATCCGCGCTTGGTGACTGAAGGTCGCGATCAAGGTTCGGTGGTATTTCCAGACGCGCCGCTGCGAATTTATTTAGAGGCCGACGCGCGCGTGCGCGCCCAACGACGCGTGACGCAATTGCGCGCGGCGGGGCACATCGCCGATGAAGCCAGCATTCTTCGCGCGATTCAACATCGCGATCATGTGGATTCCACGCGCGCGGTAGGACCGCTGCGTATTCCCGTGGGCGCTGATCGCGTGGACACCAGCCACATGGATCTTGAAACTGTTGTTTCCACGCTTGAACATTTGGCGCGCGAAAGACTTGGCGAGCGGTTGCCCATTGCAAACAACGCGGTGGTGCGCCACTAATGTTCCATGACTTCGCGCGGCGCGCGCCTGGGCGCACAGTTCTACAAGCCGTTTGGTGGGATTTCATAGCGCTTTTTTGCGGCGTAGTGGCCAGAATTTTGTATCGCATGAAAGTTGTTGGCGCCCACAATATTCCGCGCACTGGCGGCGTGCTGCTGGTGGGCAATCATCAATCATTTCTGGATCCCATTCCACATGCCGCCGTGGCGTATGACAGGCAGACTGCGTACATCGCGCGCAGCACGCTCTTCAACAATAAATATTTTGGCGCGCTCATCGCTTCATTCAACGCTATTCCACTGAAAGAAAAATCCGACTCCGCGGCGATCAAGACCGCGTTGCAAGTCTTGGCGCAAGGACGCTGCTTGCTCATTTATCCAGAGGGTGGCCGCTGCGACGACGGAGCCATCGCGCCGTTTCAACGCGGTGTCGCGCTGCTCATTCGCCGCGCCAAAGTTCCAGTGGTTCCAATTGGTCTTGAAGGCGGCTTTGATATTTGGCCCAGTTCGCGCAAGTTGCCGCGTCTTGGCGGCCGACTTGAAGTGGAGGCGGGCGAGGCTATTGATCCAGAAGTGTTGATCAACGATCCCGACGGCGGCATTGAACGATTGCGTCTGGCGGTGGATCGATTGCGCATGAATCGACGCGAATCCATTCGCCGTTCAACCCAAGGACGATTTCCCGCGAATGGTCCGGGCGATCAACTTCTGGTGTCGGCGCAAGTCAGCGACAGCGCGCGCGCGAATTATTCACAGCCACCAAATCCACAGGTTCATTCCTCCACCAACGCAAATGCCTGACGCACATTTTCCAAGTGTTCCAAGCATGAGCGCGCGCGACGCGGCGGCTGAAATTGCAGCAAAATTTTCGGCGGCGGGTCACACCGCTTATTTTGCGGGGGGATGCGTGCGAGATGAGTTGCTTCAACTTTCACCAACCGATTTTGATATCGCCACCAGCGCCACCACCGAGCAAATTCGAGCCATATTTCCCAAGGCACGCGGGGTTGGTGAAAGTTTTGGCGTGATCCTGGTGCATCACAAGGGGCGCGTGGTGGAGGTCGCCAGTTTTCGCGCCGACGGCCGTTATGTGGATGGCCGCCGTCCCGAGGACATTGAAATTGGCGATGAAATTACTGATGCAAATCGGCGCGATTTCACCATCAATGGACTTTTTATGAATCCCGCTACGGGCGACATCATTGATCATGTGAATGGCCGCGCCGACATTCAAAATAAAATCTTGCGCGCCATCAACAATCCAGACGCGCGGTTGAGCGAGGACCGGCTTCGCGTGCTGCGCGCGGTGCGTTTCGCGGCGCGATTTGGGTTGATCATTGAGCCCAAAACAGAAGCGGCCATTCGCGCGCATGCGCATGAACTTCGCGGAGTCAGTCGCGAACGCGTGGGTCAGGAATTGCGCCGCATGATCGCGCACGCATCTCGTGTTGAAGCGCTTCAACTCATCGAGTCGCTGGGCCTTGCGCCAAGCACGCTGCTTGAAACTGCGCCGCCAACTTCGCTGCGAAAAGTGAGAACACTTGGAACAACATTGGCTATATCAACAGCGCCATCTCCACACCCAGAAACAATGCAGGCGCAACAGTTGGCCACCGTTCTTGCGACGTGGATGCTTGATCGTGAATCCGCATTGCCGTGGCAAGAGCGCGTGAGCAAATGGACAAGCGCGCTTGTGCTTTCAAACAAGGAGCGGGACTTCCTCACGAACACCCTTCAATTGCAGGCAACCTTGCCGCAGTGGAACACGTTCACAAAGGCGCTGCAAAAAAGAACCGCGTCCAATGCGTCTTTCCTAGACGCGCTTCACGTCTTTGCCACGGACGCGCCCGAGGTTGCGGCGCGCATTCACCTAGACTTTCAAACCCTGCAAAAAGAAGGTATTTCCCCAACGCCGTGGCTTTGCGGAGATGATTTAATTGCCATGGGTTTGCGTGCGGGACCAAACTTTCGGCGCATTTTGGACGCGGTGTATGACGCTCAGCTTGAAGAAAAAATTTCCAGCAAGGCCGACGCCACCGCATTGGCCAAGCAACTTTCCAACACTTGATCCGTATACTCACGGATCATGAAACGCTTCGCCCCATTGTTCGCGATGATGCTCGCAGCCGTGTTCGCAATTGCAGCTGACGCACCATCGCCTTTGCAAATGAATCAGAAGGATCCATCCAAGGCTCCCAAAATTTATGTCATACCCATTGGCCTTGACGGACATGGACAAATGGGAACGGACATTCGCTTGAGCGCCTTTGAAAAAGTTGTGAAGGACGTGAATGAAAAAAAGCCGGACCTGATTATTTTTGTAATGGAAAGTTCCGACGGTAAAACAGGCAAAGCGTATTTGGGAAATGACGATCGTTCCGAGCGTGGTCAAATGGATTTTGAGGACGCGCGCAAAATGATCGATCTTTTGAAGGCCGATCTTGGAACGATTCCGCAAGTCATGTGGGTGAAAGATTCAGTTGGTTTCAGCACGGCCTTGGCGTTGGCCTGGCCTGATCTGTATATGAGCAGCAAGGCGCGATTGTGGGGAATGGACCGTGTGCGTGAACAATATGAGCGCACCAGTGACGACGAAGTTCGAAAAAAATACATGGCGGCGTGGACTGGAATTGTCAACGGCTTCTTGCGCCGCGGTGGCTATCCATCGGAGTTGGGTTTGGCCATGATGCGCCCTGAACTGTTGCTGAGTGTTTCATGGAACGGTCGCAATTTGACATGGCGCTCTGACACCAAGGGAACTTTTTTGGTTGATGGCGATACCCAAGCCGTGGCAAACTTTGACGCGAAGACCGCGGAGGATCTTGGCTTGTGCGACGGCATCGCCGACAGCATCGAGGATCTCATGTTCTTGCTTGGCTATCGTGAATGGGATGATTCTCTCGGTAAAAACAATCAAGATGGCGTGAAAATTGTTGGCGACTACATCACCGAGTGGCGTAAGACGTACACAAAATCCATCGAATATTTTGGTGATTACGAGAAAAATGTGGCGGCTTCTAAATTCACCGCGGCAAAGACGGCGTTGGAACGCGTCCGCGATGCCATGAAGAAATATCCCGCCGTTGAATTTCGTTGGAGAATCCAAGGACGACCAGGATTGGATGATGTTGAAAAATTATTGCTGCAACTCAAGGAGCAAAGCAGGTCTGCGCCAAAGAATAAATAGTCCGTAGTTCGGACTTATCACAAGGAAGCCCATATGAAAAATCTCCACGCAACATTCTTCACGCTTGCCATTTGCGCAAGTGCCGCGTTCGCGCAAACCAAGCCTGCGACTCCGGTGGTGCCTGATCCAACCAAAACTCCATCGTCACCAACATCCAAAGCCACGGATGCCGCCAAATTGGGCGTCGGTGAAAAAGACACGCGTCGACAAGTTTTCATTCTTGAACTTGGTGGCATGGTTGGTGTTGGCTTGCGCCACAATGAAATGGAGGCGATTGAGAAAGAGGCCGACAAATTTGGTCCAGGCCAAATCATTGTCATTCGAATTAATTCCGGCGGCGGATTGGTGATTGAAGGCGATGAAATTGCCGACACGCTAATTCGCATGCGCGACAAGCATCGTGTAGTGGCTTGGATTGAGGAGGCTATTTCTGGCGCCGCGTTTACCGCCATGCATTGCCGCGAAATTTATTTTCTAAAGACCGGAACATTGGGTTCAATCACCATGCTGGATTCCGGAAGCGGCAAGAGCGCCGAGGGCAAGGCACTGGAGGCTTGGATTCAAAGAGTTGGCGAAGTTTCAGAGGGTGCTGGTCGCAATGGCCAAGTTGGTCGCTGCATGGTGTATTCACCTTTGGTTGTCAGTTACACGAAAGACCCCAAGAGTGGCAAAGTCACTTTCTTTGATAACGCCAATGGTGAAGTGATGTTGAGCAACGATCAAGAAAATCTCACCTTCAATGAAAACAACGCGCTTGATTGCGGATTTTCTCAAGGCACCGCCGACAACCAAGAGGAACTTTTTAAGATCATGCAGTTGAAACCAAATTCATATGTTGTCAATACAACTGGAAAGAAAGTGAGCGATAGTTGGGAGAAGACGGTCGCTGATTCCAAGAAGGCGGCTTCGCGCTTGAAGACAGAATGGGACATCAAAGGCGCAAGCCAAGGCGAGGCCGGGCAAATTGCGGCGCGCTTGAAATTGCTTGATGAGATGCTGCGCATTTGGGAAAAATGTGAGCCCGTTGCCATGGGGTATGAAGGCGGGGGCCCGCTTATTCCAGAAGATGCCCAAAAATATGATGACCTTATGGCGGGATTTCAAAAAGCCAAAGTCAAAGCACCAATTGTGAAGCAGGCTTTCGAGCGCTTGAAAAAAGAAATGAAGCAGCAACTCGCAGAGGCGCGCAAGAATAAATAATTGAACCTCAAGGCCTGATTCAGTTGCCGCGCAATTGATACATTGCAGACATGTCTCAAATCTTTTCCGAAGTTGAAGATCCGTTTCTACCGCAAGCGCCTACAAAATGGCCAACCATTCTTGGCTGGATCATGCTGATTTTGGGCGTGGTTGGAGTGCTGAGTGCAATCTGGGGGTTCTTCAATAAATCCTTGGCGGTCGAGACCTATCAAGGTTTGCCAGACTGGATCGTGTCGGCGTTGCGGATGCTTCAAATTTGTGGAACTGTCGTCACAGTTCTTGGAGCCCTGAGTGGTTGGTACTTGCGCAAGAAAATGAGTCGTGGATATTCCATGGCCAAGTGGTGGGTGGTTCTTTGTCTTGTGCTGAATGTTGTTGGTCTTGCCATTCAAATCAACAATCGTGATGACATGCAGGCATGGTTGAAACGAACCATGCTTGCGCAATTGGAAAAGCAAAATCAACCAACGCAGCAATTGACTCCTGAAATAATCAAAGGTATTTGGTACGCGCAAGCGGGTTGCGCCGGACTGCTGGGCATTGTTCCGCCGCTTGTCATTGGCGTATTTCTGTTGGGATCAAAGCGAAGAGCTGAAGTAGCAACTTGGACACATTGAATCGCGACGGCTTGCTTTCACAATTTGACGCTGTTTAAAACACAATCCAGCGTTCAGCCAACTTCGCGGCGCTGGAACAGAAATGTGACAACAGCCAGCGCCATCACAATCAACACAAATCCGTACGGGACCGCCGTGACAATGTATTCAAATCCAATATTTTTCTTTTGTGTCAGCGCATCGCTCAGCCAAAAGAGTTGGAAATTTGGAATGACCGATTGCATCACTTTGTAGAAACCCCACTCTAAATGCATGGAATCGTGCCAAGATTGATCCGCTGCGGGCAACTTGCTCATTAAATC
>CAJACJ010000508.1 GCA_903938205.1 uncultured bacterium | reverse complement strand
CTCCAACCACAACTTCGGTCGCGCCTTCGACAACTCCTGCGGCTACGACTCCAGTAGTTCCACCTGCAGTGCCTTCGAAAGTTGCGCCGACTGCAACTCCAGCTGTTGCGCCAACAACAACTCCTGCAGTTCCTCCTGCAGTTCCTCCAGCGACACCTCCGGTCGCTCCGCCCGCAAATGGAAAGCCATAATCACAGCGAAATCAGGCAGCCAAGATCGGTTGTCATTCTTGCCGTAGTGGTGGCCGCGCTTGGCTATTTCGTGGACATCTTTGATCTGTTGCTCTTCGCGCTGATTCGTAAAACCAGTTTGCGCGAGGTGCTTTCTAAACAACTTGCGGCACTGCCCGCGGATCAACATGATGTGCTGTTGAAAGATTGGGGCGTGTGGATTGACAACATTTTGCAAATGAGTGGGCTACTGGTGGGCGGAGTGTTGTGGGGTGTGCTTGGTGACCGCCTTGGTCGACTCACGGTTTTGTTTGGATCCATCTTGGTGTACTCCGTCGCCAACTTGCTCAACGCGGCTATCACGGATGTTGATCCAAATGGTCCGCTTGCGTTCTTGCACATTGTTGGTCTTGGCAGCGCCATTCATCAATTTGAAGTTCTGCGCTTCGTCGCGGGCGTTGGTCTGGCCGGTGAACTGGGAGCGGGCATGACGCTGGTCAGCGAACTCACCGCGCCGAAATGGCGCGGCTACGCAACCACTCTTATTGCCACACTTGGAATCATGGGCGCGGTGGCGGCATATTTTGTCACGCAGTGGGTGACGTGGCGCATGTCATTGGTTGTGGGCGGCGTGCTTGGTTTGTCGCTGCTCTTTCTGCGCCTTGGAGTGGCTGAAAGCGGCATGTGGAATCACCTGAAATCCAGCACAAAAAAAGGCTCTTTGCGCGTTTTATTCTGGCCGCCTCGGCGTGCGCTGCGCTTTGCGTGCGTGGTGTTGACGGCTATTCCAATTTGGTTTGTGGTGGGCACGCTTGTGAAATATGGCGACGTCATTGGCGCGAGTTTGGGTTTGCCACTGAATGCAAAGCCCGATCCAGGTCGCAGCATCATGTGGTGTTACATAGGGCTTGCCGCCGGTGATCTTTCCAGTGGACTGTTGAGCCAGTGGATGGGCAGTCGGCGTAAGGCGATTTTATTTTTCCACCTTCTCACAATCGCGGGCATGGTGTTGTACTTCTTAGTTGGTGGTCATAGTCAAAATATGTTTTATATGTCTTGCTTTGTGCTGGGTATTGGCAGCGGATATTGGGCGGTGTTCGCCACCAGCGCGGCCGAACAATTTGGAACCAACATTCGCGCCACGGCCGCAACCTTGGCGCCCAACTTGGTGCGCTGGAGCGCGGGCGGTAGCGCGGCGTTGTGGTTGTGGAGCGAGAAATGGTTTATGAATGATCCAAGCGCCGCCTGGAAAGCCGCTGTCATTACGGGTGCCGCCGTGATGGTGGTTTCCATGCTTGCGCTGTTTGGCGTGCATGAAACTTACGCGGTCGAGTTGGATTATGAGGAAGTATGAGCCGCAGCGCGGTAGTTGGTGTTCTGATCTTTGGTCATTAGCAAAACGCGAAAAGCCTCGGACAAAACAAGGAAAAACCGCACATTGGGATTGGTCTCGCGAAAGCCCGCGGCGTCAAACACAGTCTTAGGTTCTGGCTGCACGCCCGCCAACACCACGGTCAATCCAGCCTTGGTCAGTCCATCAATTGATGTGGTGAGCAGTGTCAGACCAGTGGAGTCAATCATTGGAACATCACGCATGTCAATCACCGCTCCAAAGGCGCCAGGCTTTGGTTCAATCACTCCCATGGTTCGCTGCGCCGCGCCAAAGAATAAAGCGCCTTGCACTTTGAAATATAAAATACCCTCGGGCACTTTCACGGGTTCGATCTCTGGGGCAACTGTTTGCGATTCCGCCTGTGGCGTCTGCAATGTATTTTCAGTCACCGCCAATTTGGACATTTTCTGCATGAACAAAATAGAAGTGAGCACCACTCCGGCTCCAATGGCGATGACCATGTCAAACCACACCGTCAACACTGCGCACATGATCAGCGTGAAACCCTCGGCGCGAGCCGAAGTGCGAATAATGCTCCAGCACTTCGCCAAGTCGCTCATGTAGTACGCGATGAATATGAGCAAGCCCGCCATACCCGCCATGGGCAAATAGCCAAGCCACTTTGCCAGAAATAAAACAACCAGAAACAAAGAAATGGAATGCACCGCCGACGCCAACGGACTTGTTCCACCCGATTGAATATTGGCTGCAGTACGGGGAATTGCGCCTGAAGTAGCAAACCCACCAAAGAACGGCGCAATCATGTTGGCCAAGCCGTGGCTGACCAATTCACCATCTGGATTGTGGCGCGTGCCCGTGAGTCGATCCGCGCACACGGCGGTGATTAAAGTTTCTATGGCTGACAACAATGCGATGGCGACAGCGGCTCGAACGATCAAGTTGATGTGCTCAAAGTCAAAAGCAAGTTTGGTGGGATCGCTCAGATTCCATGGAAAATCAAAGTGCGGCGCGCCTGTTGGAATGCCGGAAATTTTCACG
>CAJACJ010000507.1 GCA_903938205.1 uncultured bacterium | reverse complement strand
GCGGCGCGCGGTTGCCGAACATTTTTCGCCACGCACTATCACGAGATCACTTCGCTTGCGGATCGATTGCCGCGCATCACAAACCTGCATGTGACGGTGCGTGAATGGGAAAATGGAATCGTGTTCCTGCACAAGATCGCCACGGGCCATGCCGATCGTAGTTACGGAATTCATGTGGCACGCCTGGCCGGCTTGCCGCTAGATGTGGTGGCACGCGCGGAGGCAATTTTGGATTCACTCGCTGTGGAAACAGAAAGCCAAACGTCCGCCCCTGAAAAATTGAGGCGCGCAGAAAAAAGTTCCAAAGCAGCCGCCCCCGCCCCCGATCTGTTCTCGCAACTACCAGGCTCAAGTCAACAATTCGCCACCAAACCCGTTCTGAAAGACCTTCAAAAACCAAGCCAAACGCTGCAAGAACTGCAAGCCGTGGATCTGAACCAACTCACTCCATTGCAAGCCTTTGACGTCTTGCGCCGCCTTCAAGCCGCCGCGCTTGAAGAGTTGGGGCAAACCAAATCTTTCAAATAGTGCTTCCCGCGCGCCAATTTAAAATTGCCACTTTTTCGCAGCCACGCTAGGATTGCGCCATCAATGCAATCTGAATTTTTTAACCGCTTCATCACTGTCTCGCTGCTCGGAAGCGCGCTTGTTGGCTTGAACGCTTGCCAAAGCGACGACCCGTGGAACGAAGAGCGATTTGAAAAACTTGTTTCGCAATCGTCCGCAACTCCATGGTCATTGGGCAAAGACAATGCGGCGCCACAAGACGCCAAAGGTCGCGCGGAAACGGAAGCGGAAAAACAATTCCAGGCTCTTCCAAAAGATGGGCCCAATACATTGCCGTCACTTGTCGAATTTGCTTTGGAAAATAATCCAACCACTCGTAGCGAATGGCAGAAAGCCAAATCGCGCGCGGCCCAACTTGGTCGCATTGAAAGTTTATATCTGCCAACCCTCTCCGCCTCTGGCTTTGGTGGCTACGTGCAACAGATCGGCTACATCAACACTGAACGCTACAGAAACACCGGTCCAATGATGCAAGGCTCATTAAATTTGGCTTGGATCTTGGTGGATTTTGGCCGCCGCGACGCCCAGACTGAATCCGCGCGCCGCGCCTTGATGGCGTCCAACTATTCATTCAACCGCGGCATTCAAAAAGTCATCTTTGAAGTCCAGGATGCTTATTTTAGTTTAGATGCCAAACTTGCCTTGCTTCAAACTGCCGAGCAAAATCTAGAGACCGCGCGCGTGCAACTAGAAGCCGTAGAAGATCGCCTGATTGTTGGATTGGCCACGCGCCCCGAAATGCTATTGGCCAAACAACAATTTACGCAGGCTCAATTCGCGCTTGAAGCCGCGGGCAGCGCAACCTTTGACGCTCAATCCACACTGGCGCGTCGCGTGGGCTTGTCCGCTGAAACTGAAATTCAAATCACCAGCTTGCAACGCCTCGCTCTTCCCGAAGACATGAGCGCGCAAGTGGATGAGTTGATTCGCACCTCCATTCGTGGCCGTCCTGATTTACTTGCCGCCGTGGAACGCGTGCGCGGCGCCGACGCCGACATTAAACTTGCGGAAGCACAGTTCTTGCCCATCGTGAACGCTGGCGCAATGGTTGGACAAACTCGATTTTGGTACGACGGCCGCACATCGTTGGGCGATCCGACCACAAATCAAAATTTCTGGGGACCCGAGTACTCCGCTGGTTTGAACGGTTCTTGGCTGCTATTTGATGGTTTTGAGCGCACCAATGCCGTGCGTCAAGCGCGCGCGGACCGCGCCGTGGCAGCGGCCGATCTTGAGAAGTTGCGTCTTGAAGCTTCAAGCGAAGTGTGGGATTCCTACTTTGTGCATCTTGCCGCCATCAAGCAATTCGCTTTCGGCGAATCGCTACTCAAAGCCAGTCAAGATTCCTACGACTCCGTGTTTGAATCGTATGTGAATGGCTTGAGCAATATCAACAATGTGCTCACCGCGGAATCAGCGCTGTTCACCGCGCGCTCCACACTTATTCGCACGCGCGCAGAATTGCTGGCATCAGCCGCCAAACTTGCCTTTGCCGTGGGCTCACCAGAAGACACGTCGCGATGGACCCGCAAAGCGAAAATGGCTGCTCAATCCGAAGCCGCTCCACGCGAGTAAGTCGCGCCCCACGCTTGCAACCAGTGTGAATGAATTTCATAATTGTTGTGTGATTCATTGCGCCTATGCGCTTCATTCGCGATCGACATGAGCACAATCATTTCAATTCCATCAGCTTTCAAATAGATCCCCGCAATTTCACGCTCGATTATTTTTTGGTGATTGCGTACTCTTGAGCCATGAACGCAACCCTTCTGCAAAGCGCATTTGAACAGTCACTGCCCTACGACCGCTATTTAGAAAGCGATCCCGGCCGCGCCGGTGCTTGGCGCAGCGTGGAAAAAAGTGTACGGCTCACCAGCGAGCAAGAAACGCTTCTGAAATCTTTTGTGCGCCACATGCCTGTGCTTGTTGTAAGCGGCGTGTGGTGCGGCGACTGCGCGCAGCAAGGACCAATGCTGCACGCCATTGCCAAAGCATGTCCACAGATTGATTTGCGCTGGATTGACCGAG
>CAJACJ010000506.1 GCA_903938205.1 uncultured bacterium | reverse complement strand
CGGATTTCCTTCTTGGTGCTGGTGGCCTTGTCGGTGGCGGAAACATTCAAGATTCCGTTGGCGTCAATGGCAAACTCAACCTCAATTTGCGGCAATCCACGCGGCGCCGAACCAATTCCCGTCAAGTCGAAACGACCTAGGCTGCGATTGTCCGCGGCGAACTCGCGCTCACCCTGCATCACGTGAATGGTGACGCTGGTTTGATTGTCCGCGGCCGTGGAGAACGTTTCCTTCTTGCTGGTTGGAATGGTGGTGTTGCTCTGGATCAACTTGGTCATAACGCCACCAAGCGTTTCCACGCCCAGTGAAAGCGGAGTGACATCAAGCAGCAGAACATCCTTCACATCGCCTTGCAACACTGCGCCTTGAATTGCGGCGCCAATGGCAACCACTTCATCAGGGTTGATGCTGCGATCAAGTTCTTGCGTTTGGAAAATATCCTTGGCAATGTCTTGCACCTTTGGAATGCGAATGGATCCACCAACCATGACCACTTCTTGAATGTCCTTGGCGGACAACTTTGCGTCACGCAACGCTTGCTCGCATGGACCACGCAAACGATCAAACAAATCCTTGCACATGTCCTCAAAGCGCGAACGCGTCACGGTGACTTGCAAATGGCGCGGGCCACTTTGATCCGCCGTGATAAACGGTAAATTCACCACGGTTTCAAGTTGATTTGACAGCTCAATCTTGGCTTTTTCAGCGGCCTCTTTCAGGCGTTGCAAAGCCATGGCATCCTTGCGGACATCAATGCCTTCCTTCTTGCGAAATTCTTCGGCAATGAAATCGATCAAGCGTTGATCAAAGTCGTCGCCACCAAGATGACCGTCGCCGTTGGTACCCATGACTTCAAACACGCCGTCGCCAATATCCAAAATGCTGACGTCGAATGTTCCACCGCCCAAATCAAATACGGCAATGCGGCCGTTCTTTTTCTTTTCCAAACCATATGCCAATGCCGCGGCGGTTGGCTCATTGATAATGCGCTCCACTTGAAGACCAGCGATTTCGCCGGCATCCTTTGTGGCTTGGCGTTGACTGTCGTTGAAATACGCAGGCACGGTGATGACCGCGCGATCGACTTTCTCGCCCAGATAATCCTCGGCCACTTTTTTCAGCTCTTGCAAAATCATGGCGCTAATTTCTGGCGGCGTGTATTCCTTGCCGCGAATTTCCACCTTGACCAAATCTTGCGAGCCACCGGTGACCGCGTACGGCACCATCTTCTCTTCGCCTTCAACTTCGCTATGACGGCGACCCATGAAGCGCTTGATGCTGAAAACGGTGTTCTTCGGATTGGTCACTTGCTGATGGCGCGCAGGCTGGCCAACCAGTCGCTCGCCCTTTTCAGTAAATCCGACAACGCTTGGTGTTGTGCGGCTGCCTGAAGTGTTGATTAACACTTTGGGTTGACCACCCTCCATGACGGAGACGCATGAATTAGTTGTTCCTAAATCGATTCCAATAATTTTTCCAGCCATTGTTGTGTTCCTTTTCTGTCCACGAAATTTCGGGGACAATTGCATAGTGCAAGAGCGATGCCAAACATATTAGAATCTGTTTCTCTTTGTCAGAAAGCATATTTAATTGGAGTTTGCAAGCCGATAGAAGTAGCATGTTGCCCCAATTTCCACTTTTAAGATGCCGCCGCCCAAGGCGTTCTGCCAAAGCGGCACCCGCGGAAATTTTGGCATGACCGAAGCGGCCGTTCAAACTATAAATGCGCCACTATCCAAAGCGCCTCGCACGCGTTGGGATTGGGCAGCCATTGCCATGGATTCCGCTTGGTTTGGTTTGTTTTTGGTGTGGCTTATCGGGCGAATTGTCGGGGATAGAAATAGTTTGGTGCAGTGGATTTCGTGGATTCCAACTTTGGGTGTGGTCGCATTCGGATGTGTGTGGTTGGCGTGTCGGGCAGGGGATCGTCGCCGACATCGATTTCGTAGATGGGGAGGATTAGCGTGCGCGGCGTTAACCGTTGGCGCCGCAGTGCGAGGAGATTTTCGTCCGTGGACGGATCGTGTCGCACCATCACCGCAAGACATTCACATTGTGCAGTGGAACACGGATCACCCAAGCGGCAATGACCCGCGCAGCATGACGGCGCTTGCCGCTATTTCCGCTGAGCATCCAACGGATTTGTATTTGATTAGCAACCGCGGCTCAATCACAACACAAGAATGCGTTCACGCATGGGCTGGCCCAAATTTTTCTAGCGCGGGAGCCGGACCATTCGCATGTGTCACCACATTTCCAATTGAAGAAGCCAGAGTGATTGCAGCGACTGGCAAAGGCAATGACATGGTGTGGGTGGCCAAGTTTGTTGTTCGACCTCCATCGTGGAATGGTCGCGCGCTTCGCATTGCCATGGTTGATTTACCAAGCAGGCCAACATTGTCGCGCATGCAAGTGGCGCAAGAACTTTTAGCTGACATTCGCCGTGGTCATCTTGGCGAAGTGGATATTGTCGCGGGTGATTTCAACGCGCTGCCTGGAAGTTTGATTCTTTCGCGCGTCTTTCCAATGTTTCACGACTCATGGACGGAGGCTGGTTCTGGTTTGCGCGCATCATGGCCACGTCTATTTCCGCTGTTGTCCATTGATCACGTGTTGCTCGCGCCAGACATGAAAGCTACATCTAGCGTTACGGCTGATCCCGGAGTTTCCAAACATCGAATGAATGTGGTTTCGCTGCGACCGCTATAAATAAGCCGTTTAGCGATCAATTTCTCTTTGAATTGAAGCCCAAATTTGAGGGAACGACTCATTCGGAAGATCACCCGTGATGCGAGCGTTCAGTTTGGGAGCAAGGAATTTTTCATTATTGAACCAACGAATTTCACCGCCGCTGCTCAGGCTGTTGCTGCCTTTCGCGTGGTTGAAATCCTTGGCCGATCGCATGCCGTCTGTCAACAAAACATTGTTTGCAACGTCATTGAATAAAATTCTTTTTCCAGTTTTTGTGTCGCATCCACCCGCGTACTGAAAGTTGGAAAACAATTGGCGATCAGACGCAACAGGGTGCATTGCGCCCTGGGCATTTTCTAAATCAGCCTGATAGGTTTCGAACGAATGATCACCATGATGTGATGGGCAGTACAAGCATTTGCAATTATCTAAATAGCCATACTTCAGTAAAATTCCAAGACCGTCCCATTCCTGACGGTCATTGGAGGCTTCTTTCGCGGTGATGGCCATGGTGTCTTTGAAATGCTTGTTCTTGTACGGAATGCTTGTGGGCATGAATGGACGAATTTGATCATTTGCGTATCCGTTGAAGCCGTAATAAATAGAGCGCATGTTGTTGGCGCACATTAATTTTTCAGCGCTGGCGCGCACGCCTTTCAATGTTGGCATCATGATGCCGGACAACAACGCAATAATTGAAAGCGTGACAAGAAGCTCAATAAGACTAAAGCCGGCCGACGATTTAAATGGTCGGGTCGAAAGGGTCAAAGATGTATTGTCGGTGTTTATCATCCGATAACAGCCTTGTCCGCGAGAACGGCCTCGCGCCCAATCCAAACCTCACAACACTATCTTGACACTGATTTTGCAAAAGTACAAAATATTTTGAAATTCTTCGTGACTTTTATAAATATCGCAGTAGGTTCTTTGCATGGTGGTTCCTAATAAAGGGAACCGCTTACAACCAGGAGGAGTGGAAATGACCTTTCAATCAGGCGAAGAAGAGTGGGTTTTTATGTCGAAAGTTGCTTCAGGTGATGAAGCCGCAATCGCAGAGTTATACGATGCATTTGGAGCTTTAGTGTTCAAGTCCGCGCGCCAAGTTTTAACGCGCCGAGCCGAAGCCGAAGATGCCGTTCAAGAAATTTTTATCCAGCTTTGGAAGACGGCCGATCGTTTCGACTTCCGAAGAGCGCGATTGGTGACTTGGGTGATGTTGCTTACCCGACGTCATTTAATTGACAAATTGCGTCGCAAGAGTTCGCGCCCAGAAACACTTGGTTTTGAAGCGGATAACAGCAGTTTTAAGCAAATGAATGAGCGCTCAAACCATGCCGCTCAACCTATGGTGACTTCCGAAGGCAACAATGCAATTCGTGCCAAGATCGCTGAATTGCCAGAATTGCAACGTGAAGTGATTGAGCGTGCTTACTTGAAGGGCCACACGCTTCGTGAAGTGAGCGAGCAGTTGAATGTTCCGCTTGGAACCATCAAAAGCGCTCTGAGTCGTGGTTTGGGTCGTCTACGTGAACGTATAAGTGGTGCGACAGAAGAGATGGCTTAACAGTCAAATAAGTCTGTTCTTTGTTCGACTCTGGTTGTTAGAACAAAGCAGAATCTAAGCCTGCGAAGGATTCCTTCGCAGGCTTTATTTTTAGGACTCTGGAGATTGTGGGGTTTGAAGTTTAAAAATCAGATTTCCGGCCTCTAGCAGTTGAAAAATCAACTGGTTCAAAAGTTATTTTCTAAATAGTTGAATTGGTTGCAGCCTTCGTCAGCGCTGCTGCGGATAAGTGTCTGACAATCAGGGAGTGGCAAGGGTCGATAAACGGCTCTTGGTTACGGGTTTGCTCCTCGTTCGTGGTCTAAGTTGGACTACAGGGGTAAACCTTCAAAAGGGTGTTTGTTGCATCAACTGTGATGTGGCAAGCAAACAAGGCTAAAGGGCGTTGGCTCTTTGACCGATGGAGATTGAACCAATGACTACTCCTGAACCAATGCGACGAGATGAATTGCTTGAGATGGCTTCTTTAGACGCCCTGGGCATGCTTGAGGCCGATGAAGCTGCTTTCTTTAGCCGCAGTTTTTTAGAAGCTCCACGCATGGTGCAAGATGAAATTCGCTCTTTGCAAGCCAGTATTGCCTCCGATCTTCAATTGGTTTCTGATGAGGAACCACCTGCGTTCTTGCGTAATAAGGTCATTGGCGCTGTGTTGGAAGAAATTGACCAAGCGAGCATTGGACTTGCTCCAATCGCAACCATTGGCGCCTTACGCAATGCGCGCGCTTCAAATGCGCAGGCTGAAAATAGTTTGGAATCCACAACTCGCTTTGATGATGTTGAACAACACCTTCAAGTTGAACGACGCGCAATTCGTGTGCGTTCAATGAATCGCTCGCTTATGGCGTGGCGCGCTGCGACAGTGGGTTTGGCTGCATCGCTTCTTGCGACATTCATGTGGGTGACTGTCATTGCGAACAAAGCCATGGATTCAAACCGTCTTGCTTTAACCCAAGTGACCGAGGCCGAGATTATTCAGCAGTTGGGAACTAATTTCAACCAGTTCTTGTCTGCGCCATGTCAGACTTTGTCTTTGGCTACTACTCGAAATGAGAATGTGGCTGGTGTTCTCTATATCAGTCTTAAGACCAACGAATCCTTCTTGATTGGTTTCGGTTTCCAGCCCAATAAGGATTACACAGTTCGATTGAATCTCAAAGATGGCTCAAGTGTGCATATGGGCAAGTTGATCGGTGGCAGCAAGATCACAGGCGGATTGTTGTTCGCCATGGATATGAGCCAAATGAAGTCCATTGAAGTGGTTGACGAGAAGACTGAAATTGT
>CAJACJ010000505.1 GCA_903938205.1 uncultured bacterium | reverse complement strand
CGCCTGCTGGCGCAAGCGGTGAAATCGCGCGAGCCTGATCTGTTTGAATCCATTCTTGGCGACCGCGGAAATAAAATTCATCCCTTGTATGACTTGTGGCTCAGGGCGCGAGGAAAAACCCCAAGCATAGAAATAAAGCATCGGCTGGCGTCAGCGAATTCGCCGCGTTGAAACAAAGACACAATGAAATGGCAAGTTGAACATGCTTCTTGAAGGACTGGCTATTGGCGCGCTGTGTTCCGCGGGGTTGCCCTTGGGTATGAGTTGCGTGAATTTGGTTTTGTTTCGCACGCCAAAAGTTCGCGGCAGAACCATGGGTGACCGCGCGGAAGTTTCGGTGTGTATTCCCGCTCGCAATGAGGCTGCCAATATTCAGGCGTGTGTGCAAGGCATTCTTGCCAGCCAACATGCCGCCGTTGAAGTGCTGGTATACGACGATCAAAGCCAGGATGAAACTCCATCCATCATTGCGGCCATGTCCGCGCGTGATCCGCGTTGCCGAAGCGTGGCCACGAAGCCACTTGAATCTGGATGGAATGGAAAGCAGTGGGGTTGCGAGCAAATGGGTCAAGCTTCCAGCGCGCCGTGGTTGTTGTTCACCGACGCCGATGTGCGCTTTTCACCTCAAGCCGTTGCGCTTGGTTTGCAATATGCGCAGGACAGCAACAGCGATTTAGTCAGCACTTTTCCGCGGCAAATCTGCGGTTCCCTTGGCGAGGCCATGGTGGTGCCGCTGATCCATTTTATGTTGCTTGGCTATTTGCCAATGGCGTTGATGCGCAGCGACGCGCGCACAAGTTTGGGAGCGGGGTGCGGACAATATTTATTGGTGAAGCGCGAGATATGGTTGCGCGCTGGTGGCCACCGCGCATTCAAGAACAGCATGCATGACGGCATTCAATTGCCGCGCGCCGTCCGCTCCGTCGGGGGCAGAACGGATTTGTTCGACGCCACGGATTTTCTAAGCGTGCGCATGTATCACGGATGGATGAGTACGTGGAGAGGATTCACCAAGAACGCGTTTGAAGGATTGGGTTCCATGACCACATTGCTTGTGTTCTTCACGCTGCATGTGTTGGGCCATATTGTTCCAGCCGTTGCGCTGATCGCTTGGCTTTGTGGATTTCCGCTGCAGCCCATCGCGCTCAATTGTTTTGTGGCGGCGTGGCTTGTCAGCATGGTCACGCGCGCATTGCTTGCGATTCGATTTCATCAACCGTGGATCGCAGTGGCGCTGCATCCAGTCACTGTTCTATTGATGACCGTGATTCAATGGCGAAGTTGGTGGCTGGCACGCACTGGTCGTCGCTCTTGGCGCGGCCGCGTGTCAGGCGTGTGACGCCATTGAAGTTGCAGCGCTGACCTCTGACTTTTTCGTTTCCGGCCGCGAAGTTTGAATCAAAACCATGTCGTAATAGGATCCGCCACGCGCCATGAGTTCCTCGTGCGAACCAACCTCCGCGACCAAGCCGTCCTTCAGCACAACAATCTTGTGGGCGTTGCGGATGGTTGAAAGCCTGTGCGCGATCACAAATGAAGTTCGATTGCGCATGAGATTGACCAAGCCTTCTTGAATAAACAACTCACTTTCAACATCTAGATTGCTGGTGGCCTCATCCAGAATTAAAACGCGTGGATCAGCGAGCACCGCGCGCGCAATGGCCAAGCGTTGGCGCTGGCCACCCGAGAGACGAACCCCGCGCTCGCCAATACGCGTGAGATATTGCTTGGGCATTTCACTGATAAAGCCGTGGCAACACGCAAGCATGGCGGCTTGTTCAATATCGTGTTGCGTGGCGTGCTTGCGCCCGTACGAAATATTGTCGGCGATGGTGCCATCGAAAAGAAAAACATCTTGTTCAACAATGCCAAGCAAACTTCGCCAATCATGCAGCCGATAGTCGCGCAAGTCCGTTCCATCAATCAAGATTCGGCCCGCGGTTGGATCAAAGAAGCGGGCGATGAGATTGCAGAGCGTGGTCTTGCCAGCGCCGCTTGCGCCAACGAACGCAACTGTTTCTCCAGGCAGGACATCAAACGTGACGCCGTTGATCACGGGCGTTTTTGATTTGGGGTAACTAAATTGCACATCCTCAATACGCATCGCGCCCAGCATGCGCGCGCGATCAAGCCGCAGCGCGTTGGGTCGATCGGGCAACTCTGGAGCTTCATTCAGCACATCAAGCGTGCGGTCGTAGCCCGCAAGATTGGTTTGAAAATTAGTCGCGCTGCTGGCAAGCGCTTCAAGCGGACCAAGCAACATGGCTAAATAGGTGAGAAACAGCACTAAATCGCCGGGAGTGAGCGTTCCAGCGATCACTTGTTTACCACCAAACCACAGCAGCAATCCGCTGGCGGTTGGAATAAGAAGCGCCCACGCTAATTCAATTCCACGGCTCCACCACCAGGTCAAAATTTCCTGACGCGCCATGAGATGACTGCCGCGCAGAAAGCGCGACGACTCACTTTGCTCACGCGCGAAGGCGCGAACCACGCGCATTCCACCAAAGGCTTCCGTTGCGTGCGAGTCAACATCGGTGCGTTGCTGACGAATGTCGCGGTACAGCGGACGAATGCGGCCGATCCAAGTCCAATGACTCAACCATACAACTGGCAGAATCATTGTTGCTCCAAGCAGCAATCGATAATCAGTGATCGCCAGAATGGTGAGTATTCCAAGCAGTTGCACAATGGCGCGGAACGGGTTGTACAACATGTTGAATACAAGTTCCGCCACGCCGCCCGCGTCCTCGCGCAGCAAACTAGCCACGCCGCCGGATTTCATTTGCCACACGCGGTGAAGCGGTAAATGCACCGCGTGCTCAAATGTTTTGCGGCGAATATGCGCTTGCAATCGTTTGGTGATGCGCGTGGCTTGCCAGCGCCCAGAAATACTGATGGCGGTTCCGATCAAACTCACCACCAAAATGCTTGTGGCAATCCAACCCAAGAGCGCGGTGCGATCGCTGGTGATGTGCTCAGGAAGTATTCCATCAACCCACTTTGGAAGTGGTGAGCCAATGAAGACATTGTCAATGGCAAGTTTGGTGGCCGCTGGTGGAATCAGCGTAAGCCCCGCGCCAAGAGCGACGGTGACAAGCGTGAATATCATGGACGCGCGGTGCGGACGCAATTCGCCAAGGAAAGATTTGAAGAGTTGCCCGAATGTTCGGTTGCGGCGCAGGCTGCGCTCGGACCCATGCCATGAAATTGCCACCGGCTCCAACTTGGCTTTCTTCTTGCGTTCACGCAGCGAGGCGAGATATTCACGATACAAACGGCGACTACCACGGCGTAGGGACATGAATTGATAGTAGCCCAAGTGCGCGCCGCATTCGTACACTGCGTGGATGAATATTTCTAGACTTCCGTTGCTTGTGTGCGCCGTGCTTGTGTATTGGCTTGTGGCCGCTGTTGCGCCGCCAGGTACGCCAACTGCCTCGCCCGCGGCGCCGCAGTCCGACATGGCGGAAACTGATACAGCAAAAAACAAATCGGCTTCTCAGTCCGCGCCGAAGACTTCCAAAAAGCCAAAGCGTGCCGCTGGTTTGTTGTATGGAATTGCCAAGGCGCCAGCGAAAGCCGCTGGCACAATTCGACTGGGCGCGTACAACATTGAAAATTTATTTGATGGCGTTGATGATCCAACTTTGTCTGGCGAATACGACGACATTAAAATGCAAACCAGCGAGGACCGTTGCAAATCATTGGCGAAAGCCATTCATGATTTGGACGCCGATGTGCTGTGCCTAGAAGAAGTGGAAGGCGAGGACGCGCTTCGTTGGTTCCGCGACACCTATCTCAAAGACATGGGATACGAATTTTTGGCCAGTAAGGAAGTGGGGTATTACCGCGGCGTTGAGCAATCTTTGCTCAGTCGCTTTCCAATCAAAGACGTGCAGATTTGGACCACGGAAGATTTGGCGCCCATGGAAAAATATATTCCAAAGGACACCGACCAACGCAAGAAAGAAGGTTGGGGCGATGATCCGAAGGTGAAGGAGCCGTTGAAATTTCAACGTAGTCCGTTGAAAGCCACCATTGATCTTCCAAGTGGTCAAGAGTTGACGATCTATGTTGTGCACCACAAGGCAGGCGGAAAAGCGACGGCGCATCACCGCGAGTTGGAATCACTGCGCATGAATGAAATGGTGAAGGCGGATTTGGCCAAGAACCCTGACGCATTTGTTGCAGTGGTTGGCGACTTCAACGCAACGCCTATGGAAAAAGCAGCAAAGTTGTATCGCGACAAAGATTTCGCCGGACTTGTCAGCGCCTACGAATTTCGCCCCGAAGCTGGACAAGCCAAGGAAAAGAAATCCGCCGCGCCAGATGCGACGGATTCAAGCGCGGATGCCGATGGATCCGCTGACGCCAACTCTGATGAATCCGATGCAAAGTCTGACGCAAATTCAAAAGCCGACGCTAAAAGCAAGGCCGCTGAAAAACTCGCGGCAAAAAATCTATATCTCACGCACATCACCAATCGTTCCATTGACTACATCTTGCTTTCACCCGCGCTTGTCAAGATTGCGGTTCCCAAGTCGTTCTTTGTTTTTGGAACGCTGATGCCTGGATCTGATTACGACTATAAAAAAGATCAGCCGCCCGCGGGCTATGCCAGTGATCATTGCCCCATTGCGATTGATCTGAAAATTGCGACGACCAACTACACGAAGCCAAAGACAGACGCGGCCACGCCACCTGCCGCCAAGGAAGTTGCGAAATAATTTCTATTTCACATACGAATATTCACTGCGGCGCGTTGAATGCAGCCTCACGCATTTGTTGAAGCCACGGTGCTGTGAAATTGCAACCAGCTGAACACATAGCAACAGGCAGGACATCACTTCATTTTTGTATGCAGTGAATCGCCGCGCAACTCAAGCAGGCGAATGGCTTCGGTCACATCCTTGTCGCCGCGGCCAGAAACATTGATCACCACAATCTCAGCGGCGGGGCGGGTCCGCGCGTATTCAAGCGCGGCGTGCACCGCGTGCGCGGTTTCAAGCGCTGGAATAATGCCTTCTTCTTGCGACAGAATGCGGAACGCATCAAGCGCTTGATTATCCGTGGCGCTCACATACTGAACACGACCCGAATCTTTCCACCAACTGTGCTCTGGACCAACGCCTGGATAATCCAAACCTGCGCTGCATGAATGCACATCGGCGGTTTGTCCCGCCGCGTCTTGCAGCACATACGAAAGCGATCCATGCAACACGCCTGGACTTCCATGCGCCAACGGCGCAGCGTGATCGCCGTATTGAGCGCCGCGGCCGCCAGCTTCAACGCCAATCAATTTCACGGATGCGTCTTGCACAAATGGATAAAAAATTCCAGCGGCGTTGCTGCCACCACCCACGCACGCGATGACTGCGTCCGGGAGTTGCCCCGTGGCCGACAAGCATTGCGCGCGGCACTCGCTGCCCATCACGCTTTGGAAGTCGCGCACAATCATCGGAAATGGATGCGGTCCAACAACGCTGCCAATGATGTAGTGCGTGTCGCCCACACTGCCCATCCAATCGCGCATGGCTTCATTGGTGGCGTCCTTCAATGTTCGGCTTCCAGTTTCCACTGAGTGGACTTTGGCGCCAAGCAAGCGCATGCGAAATACATTCAACGCTTGGCGGCGAATATCTTCCGCGCCCATATAGACCTCGCACTTTAAACCAAGGCGCGCGCACGCTGTTGCCGTGGCCACACCGTGTTGACCCGCGCCAGTTTCCGCAATTATGCGCGTGCGACCCATGCGCAACGCCAATAGTGCTTGGCCCATGGTGTTGTTTATTTTGTGCGCGCCGGTGTGCGCCAAGTCCTCGCGCTTGAGCCACAATTGCGCGCCGCCCGCGCGCTTGGTGAGTTGCGGCGCCAACGCGAATGGCGTTTCACGGCCAACAAAGTCGCGCAATAATTCATTTAACTGCGCGGTGAATGTTGGGTCGGTGCGCGCCTGCGCATACGCAAGTTCAAGCTGCTCAAGCGCCGGCACCAATGTTTCCGGCACATAGCGACCGCCGTAGGGACCAAAGCGACCGAGCGAGTTTGGAACTGTTGAAAGCGCGGTTGACATGCATTGATCCTAGCGTGCTGAAATAGAGCGGGATTTAAAATGCATCTTTATCAATTCAGCGGCGGTGAATTGAGTTTCAGAATAAAAGACTGGAAAAAATATGAATTGAAGAATAATGTGGTTTCACAAGGCTTGTATTTGAAATCAGAAAATCATGTCAAGACATTGCGTGATTTGTCAGGACGCGGTTGGTTCTTCAACGGCCTGAGCAAGCACTTTGGGACCGCGGAATTTTTTAGTAAGCGCCGCGACGGGTCCATACACCGTGTAGGTGGTGAAACAGATCGCCAACGCAACCTGCAACCACCAGACAGCCATGATGATTGGAATGACAATTTGCACCAGCACAGGAAATGGTTTGCGTCCGCGCAGTCCGCGGTTGATGATATGCGGATAGCGAAGGGTGCTGACCATTGCCAGCGCGCACAGCAGTGTGATGGCGGGAATGAGCAAACTGGAAGTGGCCTCTATGCGCGGCGGCAAGACTCCGCCGTAGCGCTTGACCAGCAAGTGTTGGTGCAGCAAAATTAAACTTGCCACACAACCGGCTGACCCAGGCGATGGCAATCCACGAAACCACATGTGCGCCGTCACATCATCATTGACGGTTTCGGAATTGAAACGAGCCAAACGCAACGCGGTGCAGCAGATGTACACCGCAGCAATGGTCCAAGTTGCTTTGGCGTAGAAATTGTCGGCGTCGGGGCCCAGGATATTTGTGCCATGCTCCGCGCCGTAGTAGTGGCTGACAAGGCGCAACATCATGAAGGCGGGAGCCACGCCAAAAGTCACCATGTCGCACAACGAATCAAGTTGCGCGCCCAAATCGCTGGTGCTACGCGTGAGTCTGGCCACGCCGCCATCAAGCGCGTCAAAGAACATGCCAAAGAAAATGAGCGTGCCCGCGACAGTCAATGTGCTCCATCCAAAAAAATCACTCGCTTCAACCGGCTTGGCGGCGTAATGAATGGCCGCGAAACCGCACAGCAGATTTCCCAGGGTCAAGAGCGTTGGAAGCACCTTGATTCCGTGGGCGACGCGCGTGTCGCGCAATCTTCGGCGCGGTCGTTTTTGTTTTGTGCGTGGAAGTGTTTCAGGCATGGAATTGTCTTTCGCTCAAGGATTCACAGCGGGCGTCGCATTGACTGATGGTTTTTCAGTCGTAGATTTGGAGGGAAGAATTGAACTGGATATATGAGGCACGAATGCCAAAAGAGTAACGCCTTTCACCAAGGTTTCTTTCCCCTGGAGATCGG
>CAJACJ010000504.1 GCA_903938205.1 uncultured bacterium | reverse complement strand
GGCAACTCCGGTTCGCCTGTGATTGTTGAAGGTTTAGGTCAAGCAGTTGGAATTCACAGTCATGCTGGCTGTACCACTGGCGGCGGTGCCAATCAAGGAACCAGTTATAACCTTGCCGCGTTGCAAAGCGCGATTGCCAATCCCAAAGGTGTTTGCAAATCCATGACGTTTGCATTCCCAAATAGATTGCCCACTCAATTCAATACGGCGGGTGGTGACGAAATTGTGGTGGCCTTGACTTCGCCTGTTGGCGCAACCGCGCCCGCCACCGCCAAGATGATTTGGAAATACGAAGGCGCCGCGACAACATCAAGCATCACTGGCGTACTTGTTTCTGGAACAACGTACAAGTTCACAACCCCCGCCTTGAACTGCGGCGCGCGCGTTCTGTTTGGTTTTTCAGCGCGAATGGGTTCAACAGGCGGACTCTGCACTTGGCCATCGGCGTTGCCCCAACAGTGGCTTGCGGCAACCGCGGCAACCACCAATCTTGTTTTGTGGAGCGACAACTTTCAAAGCGATCAATCATGGACAACAAGTTCTGCTGGCGCGACCGCGGGACTTTGGACTCGCGCAACGCCAAATGGCGGTGGTTTCACAGGCGATCCACTTATTGACTCCGATGGCAGCGGACAATGTTTTGTCACAGGCAATATCGAGGGCAACTCTGTGGGCAATGGAAGTGTGACGTTGACCAGTCCAAACATGGACGCGGCTAACGCCATCAATCCATATTTGGCGTACTCGCTTTGGTTCACCAATAATGCGAGAGCAAATACGGATCAAAATGTTTTGGTGGTGGAGTTGTCCAGTGATGCAGGAGAAACATGGACTGCAGTTGAAACTGTTGGACCCACTGGAACATCTGCGGGCTGGATGAATCGCATGATCGCGGTGGGCGACTTTGTAAATCCTTCTAGCGCGCTACGGTTGCGCTTCACGGCAAGCAATTCCAGCGGCGCAAGCGTGGTGGAGGCTGGTGTGGATGGTGTTCGATTGCTTGCGGACAACAGCCTTGGCTGGTGCGGTCCGCAAGGCGATTTCAACAACGACTTGGTGGTTGATGTGTCCGACCTCAGCATCATGCTCATTCAATTTGGCATGGGCGGTATCACTGATTTAGATGGGGATGGAACAACGGACACCTCCGACTTAAGTTTAGAATTGCTGAATTTCTAAATTGCGGCATGTGCCCGTGAACTATTTCACCAACGAAACGCGTGGAGCAAAGAGCGTATGATTTTTTGTCGCGCCCTTCACAAAAACAAAATTTAAGCGAGTATGCCCAAGTGATCGTCCGTCATTGCTCGCCATGTCTGTTTCATGCCGCTTCATAAAATCCTAGGACGCATTGAGTGTTGGATAAATTCATGAACGAACAATCGACACATAGTTCTTCGACTTCAGCCACAAAGACGGCTCACTGTGCCGCGTGCGAATTGGTCTGCATTGGAATCGCTGGCACCACCCTGCTTGCGGACGAGGCGCGATTGTTGGCGGATGGCGTACGCAATGTGATTTTATTCGCGCGCAATTACCAGAACGCCACGCAACTGACACATCTCACCGCGGCTATTCGCAAAGCGGCGGGCGCAAATGTGTTGATTAGCGTTGATCAAGAGGGTGGCCGAGTGCTGCGTTTTTGCGACGCGTTTTTTCCAAATCAACCAAGCGCGCGAGTGTTGGGATCCACAGGAGCGGCGGAAGTTTCAAGATGGACCCGCGATACCGCTTTGGCATTGCGCGCCTGCGGCGTGAATATGAACTTGGCTCCCATATTGGATGTGGACAGTAATCCGAAAAACCCGGTGATTGGTGATCGTTCGTTTAGCAATGATGCGAATACGGTGGCGCAACTGGGCGCAGAATGCGTGCGCAGCATGCAGGCGTGCGGAGTGGCGGCGTGCGGAAAACATTTTCCTGGCCACGGCGACACCGACATGGACAGTCATTTTGATTTACCAAAGTTGCCGCACGCTCTGGCGCGTTTGGAGCAACTTGAATTTGTTCCATTTCGCGCGGCGATCAAAGCCAATATTGCGGCCATCATGTCGGCGCATGTGGTATTTGAAGCCATCGATCCAGAAGTGCCGGGAACACTCAGTGCCAAGGTGATCACAGGCTTGCTGCGCAACGCGCTTGGCTTTGACGGTTTGATTTTGACCGATGATTTGGAAATGAAAGCTGTCGCCGACCGCTTTGAAATTGGCGATGCCGCGGTGCGCGCCGTGTTGGCTGGTTGCGACACGCTTTTGGTATGCAAGAACTTGGATGTTCAACACAAAGTTATTGATGGCCTTGCGCGGGCGATTGCCAGCGGTCAAATTTTACAAGATCGATTGGCGCATTCCAAGCGCCGCCTGGAAGCGGTGTTCAGCACGCACGCCAAAATGTGAAAGCACTTGCGCGTTACGCCGTTCGACGCGGCGGAACAAACACGTTTGCCGCCAACAGTCCGGCGACCAAAGAACCCGCGACAACCAAGGCCGCAATGGCCCAACTGGCCCCGCTTGCAGCATCATTGTGAAACAACGCGGACGCGCCGCGCATTCCAAGCGAACCCGGCACCAAAGGAATCAATCCTGGAGCAATGACCATGTTGGGCGAACGCTTGGTGACATGGCTGAAAATGTTTCCAGTCAAACTTACAAGAAACGCTCCAATACATACGCCAAGTTGCGGACCAACAAGTACCGCGCCAAATCGCGCGCCGTACAAGCCCAACAACACCGCGCACAAAATAATAAAGCTGTCTTTTATTTTTGCTTGCAGCAGAATCAACATGGCGAAGGCAATCAAGAATGCGGCGGGAAGAATGGTCCACGGCAACAATGGCTCGCTGACCGCGTTTTGAATGGCCGGAAG
>CAJACJ010000503.1 GCA_903938205.1 uncultured bacterium | reverse complement strand
GGTCTCGCGGAAAATTTGGCCACAGCCCCCGCTTGCCAACACAGTGGCCTTGGCCCAAATGATTTGCAAGCCATGTCGCGGATGCCATGTCAATACACCCGCGGCGCGTCGTTGCCCTTTGCGTTGATCCACTAAAATGTCGATTGCAAAACATCGATCAAAAACTCGCACGCGTCGTTGTTGGCGAACTTTCTCCACCAAACAGCGCGCCAACTCCACGCCAGTGGCGTCTCCATCGCTATGAATAATACGGTGGCAATGGTGACCCCCTTCAAGACCAAGAGCGGGCTGACCACTTTCATCGCGGTCCACGCGCATTCCCCATTTCAAAAGTTGCTGGATTTTCCACAGGGCCTTCCTCAACCAATGCCCGCACTGCGCTGGCTTCGCACAAGCCCGCGCCCGCTTCCAATGTGTCTTGAATGTGGGCGTTTACGCTGTCTTTTGCATTCATCACGGCGGCAATTCCGCCTTGCGCCCACGACGTGTTTGAAAGATCAATCGACTCCTTGGCCAACACAATCACATCATTCTGCTGCGAGGCTTCAATGGCAGCGCGCAAGCCAGCAACGCCAGTGCCAACGATCACCACATCGGTGAAAATTTGCGGCAGCAACGCCGATCGAAATGGAATCAACATTTCCCGTTCGTGATAGGAATTCATTTTGGTGGCGTAGTAGAAGTTGTCGGGGCTGGAATTATTTTTGCGGTTGTGCTTGGTGCAGGCATTGAAACGGATTCGCTCACAGGCGGAACAATGTCGCCGGACAATAAATCCGTCTGAGAGATGTTTGCCAACCACAGTTGGCTTGAATGATCCGTGCCCCGCTGACTTGTCCACATCAATAATGTTCCTGCACGACTTATGGCGGGTAAAAGATCAGCACCTGCCGCATGGGTCACCCTGCGCGGTTGAGCAATCGGCGCGGAGCGATCGGTTGGAACTGGAACGGCCAGAAGTTCATAATTGTCATGTCCCACGCGACTAGACGCGTACACAATCACCTTGCCATCGGGAGAAAAATACGGAGCCCAATTCACGGCGCCATCATTGGTCACGGCCAATGGTTCGCCAATACCAACCACCGACCCCGCGGAATCAAACACCACATCAGCAATGAAAATTTGAAGCAAATTGTCGGCATTTCTGTCGGCTCGCCAAACAATTTTCTTTCCATCTGGACTAAAAAAAGCGCCACCGTCATAGCCAGTCAACGCAGTTAGCCGCGTGATCTTTTTGGTTGCAAAATCCATGGCGTAGAGATCGCCATCACCACTCTCAAGACTTGTATAAAGCAGCGTGCGACCATCGGGACTGGTTGAACACTCGGCGGTGTACGCCTTGCCATCACCCACAATGGTTTTCAAACTTTCAGCAGTGAGCTCTTTGGCGCTTAAATCCAATTCCACCACGCGCATCTCAGGCGGAAAACTCCAACGGTAATTTCGTGTGCCGCGTTGATAGCCGGGAGTCTCTTGCTTGACTGGCGGAGTGATGGTGCTGGCAAAAATCAACTTGTTGGGATCGGTCGGATGAAACCAACCACATGTGTTGGCGCTTCCAATTGGACTGACTCGGCGAATATGTTTTAAGCGATACCGTCGTTGATCCGGACCGAACGATTGCCCCTTGCCCTCATCGCGCAATTGCGCCACATACATGCTGTAATACTCGCTTTCAGGATTGCCCTGCGCGTCATGTTCTATGGCTTGAAAAACAATTTGCGTTGCGTCAGCGTTGAAATAAGCCTCACCCGCTTTCACAAATCGCTCCGACAAAGTGAGTTGCATTTGATGCGACAATAACCCCTCAAACTTGCGCCAATCGGATGCGTCTGTCTTGGGGGTTGCGGCCTGCGCCTTGAAAGTTTCAGCGGTTGGCGCCGTGGTTGCAGCCTTGGGATCGCCCGCGGAAGAAGTTTGAGCCAAGGCGCACATGATGACCAGGAACATTGCCATACTCTTTCAGTGTACGCCTTGCCACTTCGCATTTCTGCGCAAATTTCGCGCGCCGCTTGCCGCCATGTTCACCGCGCCCATGTTGGATCATTATGAATCAACCCAGCATTTCTACTGATGGTTTTCGAGTGGTCCATGCCCAACATGATTTTGTTGTGCTAGATAAAGCCTCGGGATTGCTTTCGGTTCCAGGCATTGGCGCGCACAACGCCGATTGCCTAGCCACGCGCGTTGCCGCAGTTTTTCCTGGCGCGCGCAATGTGCATCGGTTGGATCAACACACTAGTGGCCTGATTGTCATGGCACTCAACGCGCAAAGCCATCGCGAGCTCAGCATGTTGTTCGAGGCGCGGCGTGTGACTAAGGCCTATCACGCCATCGCGTTTGGACATGCAAAGTCTGAAACTGGTGAAATCAATGCGCCGTTGCGCAAAGAGGCACTGGGCAGCGCGCGTCAAATTGTCTGCCATGAGCTTGGCAAAGCC
>CAJACJ010000502.1 GCA_903938205.1 uncultured bacterium | reverse complement strand
CCAAGAGCTGAAAGGTCGAAGATTTGGTCGCGCACTGACCAAGTTGGGCAAGGTCACTCGCGAGCAAGTTCATCAAGGACTTGAACTTCAAAAGACAACAAGCAAGGGCAAGAAGCTTGGAGACATTTTAGTTGAAATGGGTTTGATTCAACCCGTTGATGTGCTCATGACATTGGCGGGAATGGCTGGCATGAAATTTGTATCGCTCAAAGGACGCACCTTTGATGAAGCGACCATGAAATCCGTCAGCCCTGAAATGGCGCGCAACGCGGGAATTGTTCCAATTGAATTCAACGCTTCAACCAAGCAATTGGTTGTGGCCATGAAGGAGCCTGGAAACTTTGCCGCGGTGGACACGCTGCGAAACATGTTGGGCTACAAAGTTTCCGCAGTCGTTGCGCCCGCGGATGAAATTGACGCCGAGCTGAAGGAACATTACCAAGCCAAAAGCACTCTGAAGGAAATTTACGCGGATACTGCCGCCAACTCAACGGTGGCCGCGCTTGCGGGTCGCGGAGCAAGCATTGATCAAGCCACTTTAATTGACGCCGCAAGCGACAACCAAGTTGTGCAACTTTTAAATTACGTTCTCATGCAAGCCATTCGCGACAAGGCCAGTGATATTCATCTGGAACCTTTCGAGGATGAATTTAAAATGCGCTATCGAATTGACGGCGTGTTGTATGACATGGAATCACCAGATAAAACGTTGGCGATGGCTATTGTCAGCCGCGTCAAGGTCATGGCCAAGTTGGATATTGCCGAGCGTCGCCTTCCGCAAGACGACGCATTGAATTGAATTTGGGTGGCGCGCCAGTGGATCTTCGTGTGGCCGTGCTTCCAACCATGTTTGGCGAAAGCGTTGTTATGCGCGTTTTGGATCGTGGCAATGTGCAGTTAAGTTTGGACCGTGTTGGCTTGCGCGAAGATGACCTTGAAAAAGTCAACGGGCTTATCAATAAACCAAACGGAATTGTCATTGTGACGGGTCCAACCGGTAGCGGTAAAACCACCACCTTGTACGCGGCGTTGAACTCGCTCAATGACATCACCACCAAAATTCTCACCGCGGAAGACCCCGTTGAATATGACATTGAAGGTCTTATTCAATGCCAAGTGAATCACGAGCAGGAACTTACCTTCGCCAAACTACTGCGCAGTTTCTTACGTCAAGATCCTGACATTATTCTGGTGGGTGAAATCCGCGATCTTGAAACGGCGCAAATCGCCATTCAAGCCAGCTTGACCGGCCACTTGGTGTTCAGCACCTTGCACACCAATGATGCGCCAAGCAGCATTCTTCGATTGATGGATCTTGGCGTGGAAAGTTTCCTTCTTACCGCAACGCTTGAGGCCATTGTTGCGCAACGCTTGGTACGCCGCGTGTGCGCTGGTTGCAAAGAAAATTTCATGCCAAGTGAAGAGCAACTGATGGAACTTTCATTGCGTCCCCAAGATGTTGCAAACCGCACATTCGCCCGTGGATCAGGTTGCGAGAAGTGCAATAAAACTGGTTACAAGGGTCGTCTTGCGTTGTATGAAATTATGTCGATGGACGACACCCTTCGTGAACTTGTTATGACACAGGCCAGCACGGCTGTGTTGAAAATGGAAGCTCGAAAGCGGGGCATGCGCACGCTTCGTGAAAGCGGCATGTTGTCTATTTACGACGGTCAAACCACCATTGAAGAAGTTGTTCGAGAAACCCTTGGCGAAGAATAAATCAGGAGCAAGCGTTCGCGCTTAACACATGCCAACATACGCCTACAAAGCAATGACCGCGGCGGGTAAAGCCCAGAGTGGCACCATGGACGCTCCATCAAGTGATGAAGTGAGCAAGTCGCTTCGTGGACAAGGCTTATTTCCAACAGATGTGCGCGAGCAAAAAGCGACCAAACCTAAGGAAGAAAAACTAAAGACCGCCAAAAAGAAGGGCAAAGGCTTGGGGTTCTCCATGCCTGGCCGTGTCAAGACCAAAATCATCACAAACTTCACGCGCCAACTCAGCACATTGCAAGACGCTGGTCTGCCGTTGCTGCGCAGCATGCAAATTTTGGAGCAGCAGCAGAAACCAGGCAAGCTTAAAAAGATTCTTGGTGAAGTATGTGAAGATGTCGAAGGCGGCACCACGCTTAGCGAGTCCTTCTCAAAGCATCCAAAAGCATTTGACCGTCTGTATTGCAAAATGGTTGCCGCGGGCGAAGTCGGTG
>CAJACJ010000501.1 GCA_903938205.1 uncultured bacterium | reverse complement strand
TGGCGCCGCCGCAGGAATTTCCGCCAAGTATTCCACTGGTTCAACGACCAACCACGCAAAGTCCGGGGCAACTACCGCCTTCCATCTCTGCCACCAAAGTTCCAGCTAAAGCGGCAGACAAAAATTCGGGCTCAGGCACATCCTCAGCAACAACGTCAGCCACACGCGTTGCCGCCAACAATCGATGGCTGGTTACTTTTACTTTCACTCCAACTCTGTCGATACCCAAGCAGGTTTCGCTTGCGGGCGATTTTAATAATTGGAACAAACTTGCCGCGCCCATGCAGCGCGCGAAAGATGGAAGTTGGAGCACAAGTGTTGAACTGCCCGAAGGAGCGCACTTGTATAAGTTTGTTGTCGATGGCGACACGTGGTTGGCGGATCCACAAAACACACTCAAGCTCGCTGATGGGAATGGCGGAAATAATTCCGTGCTTCGTCTTGGAGCGCTTCTCACGCTTGACCCCGCACTGGCGAAGCGTGGCGATGGAAAAATAAATCCCATTGCGCTTGGTCATGATCCAACACGTGCGCAAGATCGCGAGCGAATTTCCGATGATTCATGGGCAATTCGCTACCGCACCCTCGCAAATGATGTTGAATCTGTAAACTTGGCGACTCGCGAATTTGGTGTATTACCCATGAAACGTGTCGGACAACTCGACCCGTTTGAATGGTGGGAGGTTGTTCTTCCCAAAATCACTTCGCCAACGGATTACACATTTCTTATCCAGGACGGACCAACTCAATTGCGCGACGACGAAATTTATTCCCTTGATCCAAAACATGCTTCGACTTTCTCAACCCCTGATTGGGCCAAGAACGCAATTTGGTATCAAATCATGGTTGATCGATTTCGCAATGGTGACACAACCAATGATCCTGACAACACGCGCCCTTGGAAGAGTGAGTGGTACTCCACTAGTCCGTGGGAAGGCAAAGACGGCGAAACCTTTTATAGTCATTTTGTGTTTGGCCGCATGTATGGCGGTGACATTGCTGGCATGCAGCAGTCGCTTCCATATTTAAAAAAGTTGGGTGTGAATGCCCTGTATTTGTTGCCCATGTTCCAAGCCAGCACTCCTCACAAATACAACGCCACTAATTACATTCATATTGACGATGCGTTTGGAAAGAAGGGCGGCTACCAGAAGGCCGAGGCCGCCGAGGATTTGCTCGACTCCACCACATGGACTTGGACGGACACCGACAAGCAATTTCTTGCATTTATAAAAGAGGCAAAAAAGCAGGGATTTCATGTTGTTATTGATGGCGTCTTCAATCACGTGGGAACGCTGCATCCGGCATTTCTAGATGTGAAAAAGAACGGCAAAGCCAGTCGTTATGCGGATTGGTTCAACATTAAAAGTTGGGAGCCTTTCGAGTACGAGGGTTGGTTTGGCTACAGCGAGTTGCCAACTTTCCGCAAGGATGATGAGCACGGCATTGCCAGTGAAAGCGCGCGCAAACATATCTTTGAGGTCACCAAGCGCTGGATGGATCCCAATGGCGACGGCGATCCAAGCGACGGCATTGATGGATGGCGGCTTGATGTTCCCAACGAAGTGCCCATGGCGTTCTGGCATGAGTGGCGCACGTTCGTGAAGCGGATCAATCCCAACGCTTACATCACTGGCGAAATTTGGACGCGTGCGGATGCATGGCTTGATGGAAAATCTTTTGACGCCGTGATGAACTACGAATTCTGCAAGCCAGCCATTCAGTGGATCTTCAATCGCACCAACAAAATGCAACCAAGCGAGTTGGACGCGCAGCTTTCCAAGTTACGCCTTGCCTATCCCAGCCAGGCCACCTATGTCATGCAAAATCTTATTGACAGCCACGACACCGATCGCATTGTCAGCATGGCGTTGAATCCTGATCGCACATACAACGACAATAATCGTGAACAATCTGTGACCACGTACAACGCTTCAAAGCCGCGCGCCGAGGACTATCGCCGCGTGCGGCTGTTGGCCCTGTTGCAAATGACCTACGTGGGTGCGCCCATGATTTGGTACGGCACGGAGGTTGGCATGTGGGGATCAGGCGATCCAAATAACCGCAAGCCCATGCTGTGGAAGGACTTGCAGCCTTATGAAAAGCCCGATGAAAACCATGTTATGCAAGACCAACTTGATTTTTACCAGGCGGCAACGGCGCTGCGCAATGCGCATACGGCGCTGCGAACAGGTTCGTTTCAAACCGTATTGACCGATGATCAGAAAGATCTCTGGGTTTTTCTGCGCGCCGACAAGAACGAGCAAGTGTTGGTGGCTCTCAATGCGGGCGATCAAGTCGCGGAGGTTGCGTTGCCGGCGGAATTGAATGAGGACACTGGTGGCAAGTGGAAACTTGTCTTTGGTTTGACCGCTGACAAATCTGTATTTCCAAACGTATCTATTCCAGGCACGTCGGGATGTGTCTGGGTTCGACCCGCCGCGAAAAAATAAATCGCCACAATGGCTCCACACAATGTGGCTTCGCATCATGATCGCTCAAAGGAACTCAGTGTGACTACTTCCATATTTCAACAGCGTCGTGCGGGAATACTTCTTCACTTAAGCAGCGTGCCAGGTCCGCATGGCATTGGCGACCTTGGTCCAGGCGCGTTTGAAGTTGCCAATTGGATTGCCGCCTCTGGTTCAACGCTGTGGCAAATGTTGCCTGTTGGTCCAGTGGGCAAAGGTGACTCGCCCTATTCCGCCACAAGTAGTTTTGCCATTGAGCCGCTCTTTCTCAGTTTAGAAATTCTGGCGCGTGAAAAACTAATCGCTCCAAGCGCGTTGCTCGCTCCGCCACAACTTGGTCATGGAAAAACAAATTACGCAAAGGCGCGCTCGTTTAAATGGCCGCGCTTTCACCAAGCCTTTGCCAACTTTGTGGCCGATGGCGGCATGCGCCGCGGCGACTTTCAGAAATTTTTGCGCCTGAACGCGTCGTGGCTCAATGGGTGGTGCGATTTCGCGGCGCAAGATGGAAATGACCCACTTTTGCACGCTTTTTTGCAATTTCAATTGGCCAAGCAGTGGTGGCAGTTGCGCGCGCATTGTGAAAAAATTGGCGTGCATTTAATTGGTGATCTCCCCATTTTTGTCAGTTTAGATTCCGCCGATGT
>CAJACJ010000500.1 GCA_903938205.1 uncultured bacterium | reverse complement strand
GGATTGGAATGTTTCATGACGATGTACTTCATGCCGTTGTCCAACTGCCCCGTGACGAGCGAAGGATCGCTGGGTAGTTGCGTAATGGTGGCGCACGAAAAACTATCGCTGGTGAAGAAGGCGAGCGCGGCAAAAAGAATCGCCGAAAAGAATGTGTTGAATTGAGTTGTCATGGTTTCTCCTTGCGATTGATCTGCAATCGCGATTGATGAGCCGCGGGCATGCGCCCCACGCGCCCATCGAGTGATGGCGCGCGTGATGAAAGCGTAGCGAAAATCACAGCAATCACGCAGCGCGGCGTTGTTCGCACCGCGCAACTCACGCTGTTTCGTCGCTGGCTTGGCGGCTCCGTGGTTGCGGCCGACGCGGATCATGGCGGTCCAAGTCCGCAGCGACTTGGCTTGCTGCTTGCAATTTTTATGGCGTTTATTGGCGGCGGCGTTCTGGGCACGCTGGCCTTTGGATGGCTGCCAAAATTAAGCATGATTCCGCCTATTTTTCTGCTTGGATGGATCATTATTGCGGACATACGCATGCCGATTTGCGAGTTGCAAGAAACTATTTTGGCGGACATGCGATTGCCGAATACGCCCGAAGACTCGCTGGCTTTTTTCAGAGCCGTGCCGCAAGGGAGCGCGCGCAATGCTTCCGCAAAACTTCCCGATCTTGGAGCGTGGATTGCGCGCGTATCGATCACCAAGCGAACGGTGATTGTGGACTTAAGCGGCGCGAACGTGACTGGCGAAATGGCGGTGCAATCCATTCGTGAAATGCTAGACCGCGGCCGCGAACAGGGTCGCAAGGTAATTGTGATTGGCTTGAGTGTGGCGGCATGCGCATCCATTAATGCGCACTCGCATAGAACACTTTTGGACCCCACCAATTGCGCCGCCGACATTGCGCGGGCGCTTGAAATGCTAACTGTGTAATATTATAATATTTTTATATGCGAAGGTCAAAGAAATCTGGGGCGCTCGGTTCTGGAAATAGCTGGAATGATCTGCAGTGGCGCGCGGTGAATTCACCGCACCGCATGCACTTGGTGAGCATGTTGGAAGCCTTAAAAAAATCGACCGTAGCCGAATTAGCAGAATTAACAGGGCGAAGTCAACAATCAATTTATCCGCACTTAAAAATTCTGGTCAAAGCTGGACTTGTGCGTGAGTTACAAAAACCTGTCCATATCGCAAAGAATGGACGCAAGAGCTCGAGCAAGGCAGTTCCAAACTTGTCCACTTCGCGATCAACATGCCTTTATGAGTTCAACCCTGCTTCATTTCAAAAGGCCACTGAAAGCAAAAATGGAGTTGGACTCATGCGAGCAACTCATCTCACATCGATTTTATTGCATGACCTTGGATTACGATGCAAACGTTGGGGTGAAGCCAATGAGCGCGCAGGCATGCGCGTTGCCATTCATAACCAAAATCTAATGTCAACAGAAATCACGTGGTTCACAAATTCGCACTGGAAACAATTCAACAAGTTGGCCGCGCAGTTAATGAAGTTGATTAGAGAGGCGCGCCACAATCGCAAGGGTCAGCGCATGTGCATTGGCTTATTTCAATTTCCAGATGTGACCGTGGCGGAATTGAAGCACAGCTTGGCTCAGGAAGCCAAGTTGAAATCCAAAGTTCAATCTGCCACAAAATCGACGGCCAAATCCAAGCGCGTCTAAACAATCTGCCGCGCCAAACTAGGCGTCAATATAAAACTTGGATACAAATGTCTGCCCCCATGCTGCACGCTACATTTAAGCGCACATGCTGCGTCTTACGGAAATTTGCCTGCCGCTTACGCACCCGCAAAGCGCGCTGCGGCCAGCTATTTTGAGCCGTTTAAAAATGCCGGCGGACGACTTGGAGAGTTTTGAAGTTTTTCGCCGCGGCGTGGACGCGCGCAAGCCGCAGGCGATTTTATTTGTGTACACAATTGATGT
>CAJACJ010000499.1 GCA_903938205.1 uncultured bacterium | reverse complement strand
GTCGCAATGGCGCGACTGGATGTTTCAATAATCTGGGCAACTTCAACTCTTGAAGAATTCACTTGGATCTGTTCGCTCATTTCAAATGGCAGATTCACGAGCCGTGTAAAGAGCGTGGTGAAATTCAAATTTTGCCTGTTTGACAGGGCAATACATGTGTTTATGCGGACTCGCCATCGCTTGTGGCGCGTTGCGCCATCGCCGCTTCACCACTGGAAAATTCGGCATGTCGCAGACGATATTGCATTGACGTGGTGATGAGCGTGGCGTGGCTCCATGTCAATGGACTCACTGAAATTTGCGCACCGGTGTAAGGGTGATACTGCTCGGCCAGAACGCCACTGGACGAGGCGCGCCAATTGGTCCATTCAAGATAGGGAATGGCTTCATCCAGTTCGGCGATGGTTGTTGCTTTGGCAATCAGCCACTGCGCAAACCACAACGTGCAAATGACCCACGGGTTGCCTGGAACATTTTCCAGGTCCCTATGTTCAACTTGTTGATACGGGTCGCGCTCGTAGCGCGCTATGCCGCCAATTTCGGTGCGCACCCAGAGTCGATCGCGGATGGCGCGCATGTGGTCGCACACTCGCGCGTCCTTGGCGGGCAACACATCAAAGGCGAACAGCGCGTATGCCGACGCGTCCAAGGTGAAGTCAAGACGATATGAACCATCTTCGGCGGGGATGGCGGTGCGCGCGAACAATCGTCGCTCTGGATCCCACATATGTTTCAGCATGGCCAAGCGCATGCGATCCGCCGCTTCGCTGAAATCGGTGGCGCGATCATGGGCGCCCATATCTTGCGCAAATTGACTCGCGGCCAGCAAGCCGCCAATGGTTGCGCACACGGTGAACAAGTGCACGCCGCGGCGTTCCTCCCACAGGTCCCAACTTGGAAGCGGCAAACCGTGGTGGTCGCGATATGAAATCATCCAATTCGCGGTGTCAACAATGAGCGGGTTGTACAGCGATTTAATGAACTCCACGTCGCGGAACTTCACAAAATGTTGGCGCAAAGCCCACGGAATAAGCGCGGTTTCATCTTGTTGAATGGGCAGCAGAGACGGCTTTTCCGTGAGCCACGGATGCCAACTTGAAGCCACCGTTCCATTTGGGTTGTACTTGTGATGGAAATATCCATCGGGGTGACGCACGCGTTCGCAAAATCTGAAAAACTTTCGACTGAGTTCGCTCTGTCCCGAAAGAACAAGCGACTGCGCAACCAGCGCGCCGTCACGCGGCCACATGTAGGAATAGGTGTCGCCCGCGAAATGCGTGATGTCATAATCGTTTGCCGCAATGATGGCGCCACCATTGTCAATTTGCGTGCGTGCGATCAGCAAGCTGCGCGTCTGCAATTGTTGCAGATGTTTTGGAAGCGGATCGGCGCCAGGAAATTCCTGCTGCGACCACAGGCGCCAATAGGCTTCGGTGCGATCTAACATGCGCTGCGGAGTTTTATCGCAGACCTTCTTGTTCAGCGCATGTACTTCGTCGTAACTTTTTCCAGCCGCGATCCAGTACACGCATGTCTCACTGCCGTTGGGCGCAAGCGTAAGTTGGAATCCAACCGCGCTGTCCACGCTGCCCTGCGCAATGCTGTTGCGGCTCAGCATGCCGTCTTCGGCGTCGCGCCAAGTGCCTTCCGCCTC
>CAJACJ010000498.1 GCA_903938205.1 uncultured bacterium | reverse complement strand
ATCGCGGCTGACCTCAGCAAAAAGGGTTGCGGCGAATTTAATTTCATGGGTCTCATGAAGTTGAAGACTGCGAACAAGCCAGCGACATCTGCTCGCAAGGGTCGCAATCCATTCACGGGCGAAGAAATCATGATCAAGGCCAAGCCAGCGAGCCGCAAGGTTCGTGTTCGTGCATTGCGCACACTGAACGGCATGATCTAAATCTATCTAGCCATGTTGTGATGCAAGTCACGACTGGTCTTTCGATTTACACACGACCTCGTCTCACGACGGGGTCGTGTTGTTTTTAGAATTTAGCCAATCACATCGCGCAATGAATTATTGGCGGCGGACAATTTGGCCACGGCGCCGTCGCGGTCAATGTTCAACTTGGCCATGACAATGGCCACTCGCAATTGCCCACCCGCTTGCGTCAACAAATGCAACGCCTGCTCGCGCGTGACCTCGGGCGCAATGTGCGTCAACATGCGCACCGCGCGGTCGATCAACTTCTCGTTGGTGGCGGCAAGGTCGACCATAATTTGCCCGTACACTTTTCCAAGCGCGGAGAATGCTGCGGTGGTGATCGCGTTCAGCGCCAACTTGGTCGCGGTGCCAGCCTTCAAGCGCGTGCTGCCCGTGAGCAACTCCGCGCCGGTGTTTAAGACAATCAGTTGGTCACAATCCGGCGGCACATCCCGCGGGGCACACGTGAGCAACGCCGTGCAAGCACCACAAGCTTTGGCCAGGCGAATGGCGCCCAAGACATAAGGCGTTGTTCCGCCTGCAGCGATCCCCAGCAGCGTGTCATTTGCGGTCAAATTCAGGGGGTCCAACTGCTCCTTGGCTCCCATGAGCTCGTCCTCACGGCCCTCGCTGCTCTTGCGCAGCGAAGTGTCGCCGCCGGCAATCAGGCCAATGACCTGGCCAGGATCGCTGCGAAACGTTGGCGGACATTCGCTGGCGTCCAGCACACCCAAGCGACCGCTGGTACCCGCACCTATATAAATAAGTCTGCCGCCGTTGCGCATTTTGGGGACAAGCCGCTGCACAAACGCGCCAAGTTAGCCCGCCGCCTGCGCAATAATTCTGGGAACGTTTTCGTGGTCATGCGCAAGTTGCTTGATCAGTTGCGCGGGCGTGCACGCATCAAGGGCCAAGTTGTCGGGGTGATGATGCTCGGTGTGAACATGACCACGGTCAGTTGGCATTTTGGAATTCATGGAGTGGCTCCGGCAGGTTGTGTTGGAGTAACTGATGCGCCTGATGTTGGCTCGATTACTGGCGTGACGGGTGTTGATGGCGGCACTGATGCGCTCTCATTTGGAACGGAGGCCGACGGCTTTATTTTATTTTCAGCCACCTCACGCAACAATCCTAAATGCTCCGCCAAGAACCACCAGGCTTTGGCTTTGTAGGCCGGCGAATGAATGCCGTGATCTGAGTCGGGAAAGATCATCATTTCAAAAGGAACTTCCGCGTCCTGCATTGCTTTGGCCATTTGCAATGTGTTTGATGGATGCACATTGTCATCGACCAATCCATGAATTAAAAGCAAATTCGACTTGAGTGTGGGGGCAAGTTTCACGGCGCTGCCCGCGTCGTAGCCGTCAGGATTTTCTTTTGGAGTGCGCATGTAGCGCTCCGTATAAATGGTGTCGTAGTTGCGCCAATCGGTCACGGGCGCGCCAGCCACGCCCGCGCAAAAAATATCTGGGTAGCGCAACACAGCCATGGCGCTCATGGTGCCGCCGTATGAATGTCCCTTCATGGCAACGTGACTGGCGTCCACATATGGGCGCAGCGAAAGTGTCTTCACCCCCGCCGCTTGATCGTCGATATCCGCTCCGCACAACTTGAGATATGTGGCTGATTCAAAGGCTTTTCCGCGCCCTTGCGTGCCGCGATTATCAATCTTTGCGATCAGCAAACCAAGCGCGCGATCAGGCGACCCCGCATCAAAGCGGCCGGTGATGGCCTGCGAACTTGGTCCGCCGTAGACATCAATGAGCAACGGATATTTTTTTGTGGCGTCAAAGTCTGGAGGAAAAAACAATTCGCCCCACAGCGCCGTGACTCCATCGGCGGCGGTGAAGGTGAACAACTCGGGTTGAGGCAAATTATTTTTTATAAATCCATCGGCGGGCGCCGCGGCAAGCGTGGCGATTTCTTTGGCGGCGTTGTGTTCATCCAATTCAAACAAAACAGTGCGCGGTGGTGTGGTTGGCGTCTCTGCGGTGGCGATGAAAAACTTTCCATCAGGCGAGCGCTGAAGACTGGACCAATGACTTGCGCCATCGGTCAACTGCTGCTCACCCGTGCCGTCCAAATTCACGCGGTGAATTTGCGCCAACATTGGCGTGGCTGCGCTGTTGGCGCGATACCACAGTTGGCTGGTGGCTTCATCAATCTGCACAATGTCGACCACGGGGCACGCATGTCGCGTCAGTGGCTGCACGAACTGCGCGTCGGAAAGTTTTCGAAGTTCCAAATTATTGAAGCCGCTCTTCTCGCTGCTCCACACAAAGCGGTCGCCGTCGGCAAGAAACTTGATAAGCGGATGATTGTCTTGCCATGTGTCTTGCGTCTCATTCACAATCACGCGCGAGGCGCCGGTGGTGGGATTGGCGGCGACCAAATCCAGCGAATTTTGCATGCGATTGGTGCGAAAATACAGAAGCTCATTGTGGTCGCTCCAGCGAATGCCGTAAATATATTGTTCGCGCTCTTCGCCAACATCCACGGTGATCATGCGACCGGTCGCCACTTCAAACACCATCAAGCCAGCGATGGGATTCGCGTCGCCCGGCTTGGGGTACCACATGGTCGCGTTGGTGGTGCGCAACTCGTCCCAGCCTTTAAGCAATTCATATTTGGGAACTTGCGAATCATCGAAGGCGTAGAAGGCCAGAAACTTTCCATCATTGCTCCACCACATGGCGTCGCTCTGATCCAGTTCTTCTCCGTACACCCAATCGGCGGTGCCATATTGAATGTTTTCGCCCGCTTTCATTTCCATCACGGGCTTCTGTGTTTTTGTTTCTATGTTTTCTAGATACACGCCACCGTCGCGGTGGATGGCTTTGGAATTTCCATCTGGACTTGTGACTTGCGTGCGTTGCTTGGAGCGGCCAGGCGAAGGATCTTTTGGCCACTTGGATTTATCCGTCACGGGCGCGTCGCCTTCCGGCTTGCTTGAAGATGTGATCACGCCCGAAGCAAGTTCAACCGTGTACCAATTGTCGCCGCGATGAAATGTGAGTGACGATGGCGTCCATGTGAGCTCGCGTATTTTTCCGCCACGACCAATTTCTGGCAGAATTGCCGCAAGTTCATCCACTTTTTCGGCGTTGGGCAAGTCCTTGAATTTGCCGCCAGCGTTTCCCCATGGACCACCCGCGATCAACCCGAAAAGAATTGCATACCAACCCACGCGCAACACTTTGGCGAAGCGTGGCGGCGTGGGTCGCATATCAACCTACTTTTGCTGCCGTGCGAAATTGTTGCATGCGTCCGTCAATTTGTGCGCGATCCAATTTGGCAAGTCGATCGAGACCAAAAGCCTCAATGGTGAAACTGGCCATGACGGTGCCCCATGACAAACCTTCTTGCACAACTTCAAGATCGCCGCTGCCTGTGGCCGCGATGTGCGCCATCATGCCGCCGGCAAAACTATCGCCCGCGCCGGTTGGATCAATCACATGCTTTGCATCCGCGGGAAACGCGGGCAAGACCGCCACGCCATCGCGATGCACCAACACGGCGCCATGCTCGCCTTTTTTCACAACCACAAATTGCGGGCCCATGTCAAGAATTGCTTTACCCGCGGTGACGGCGTTGCGGTGATCGGTCAACTGCGCGGCCTCTTGATCATTCAACACCACGCCGTCCACTTGCTGCAAAAGCAGCAGTAATTCAGGGCGCGCAATGTTAATCCACAAATCCATGGTGTCGCACACGGCCAACTCACGGTGAGGAAATTGCGAGAGCAAATCAATCTGTACCGCGGGATGCGTGTTGCCCAGGAAAACAAATTGCGAGTCTTGATATTCAGCTGGAACTTTTGGCGGCGCCTCTTCAAGCACGCCAAGTTCAGTGAAGAGCGTCTCGCGTTGATTCATGTTGTCCAAGTAGCGACCGCCCCAGGCGAATGTTTTACTGTCGGCGCGCTTCTGCAAACCCTTGGTGCAAATGTTTGGAAATCCGCGCAACACTTTTTCATGATGCGTTGGCCAATCACCACCCACCACGCCGACAAGGCGAACGGGTGAAAGAAAACTTGCGGCGGCGGCAAAATAACTGCACGATCCACCAAGCACTTTTTCGGCGCTGCCGATAGGCGTGTGAAGCGTGTCAATTCCGATGGTTCCGGTGACAATGAGGGACATAGTGCGGCGAGTGTAACTGCCCGAATCAGTCATGCATGGACGGCGGCTCGTGTTTCACCAAGCCCTTGGACCAACCCAAACCAATCGCCACGCCAATGAGCGAACCCGCGGCAATGTCCATGGGCATGGGCACGCGAATGGGCGAAAGCGTTCCATTGACAAACGCAATGTCTGGCGCAATGGTGGTGGTAAATGCAAGCGCAAGTTGCGCCAGACCAATCACAAGCGCGGGCATGGCGAATAAAAGAATCGGTTGCGCGCGCGGGGCAATCATGCGGCCAATCACGGATGTGAGGACGCCGGCGATGGCGCATGCGCCGATGGCTTGACCTTTACTTGCGCCGATCATGGTGAAAATGAGAACGGGAATGGCGACCACACCAGCGAGCAGCGAGATGAGCGCGCGCTTGTGAATGATTTCGCCAGTGAATGTTCCTTCGCTGTCGTGAGCGGGAACATCAAGAAGCGCACCACCCACGCGGAATGTGATCATGGCCGCAAGCGCTATGAACCCGCTCCACGCGATTGTTTCAAGCGCGGCAAGTTTGAAGCTGGCGCCAAGAAAAACAAAATCTGAAATGGTGCCGGTCTGCATGGCGTATGCGGCGAAGGCGCAGCCCAACGCGAAGAGCGACACGACCGCGTTGATTGGCTTGGCCAGCGTGAGCGCGATCAGGAGCGAGCCAATCATGGCTGCAAGCGCCGCAATAATGGCGAGCGTGGGTTGCGTTGCCACCAAGAGCGCGGGCGAAGCGGCGCCGCGCGGCGACACACTGAAGCGCGAGGCGAACACGCCAAGGAGCGCAACCAGAATAATTACTACAGCGAGCAACACGGTGCGGCGCACACTTGATTCAGCGGCGGGCGCGGCCAGTTGTGGTGCGGGCGAGTGCGTTGCGTCGGCGGCTTGTTGCATTGATGATTCCATGAAGGACGCATCATGCTCGCAGATGGTCGTGGCGGCAACTCGGGAACCCGCTATCTTTTGCCCATGCCACACACGCAACCAATCCAACTCAACGGCGAGCCGCTCACCATACGCATGGTTCACCAAGTGGCGCGCCTTGGCCGCGTCGCAACAATTGGCGACACTGGCCGCGCGAATCTTTTACGCGCGCGCGAAGCCGTGAACACCGTCGCCGCCGGTAACACCGCCGTGTATGGAATTAACACGGGCTTTGGCTCGCTGGCCCACGTTCGCGTGCCCACCGATCAACTGCGCCAACTGCAACACAATATTGTTCGTTCGCACGCGGCGGGTGTGGGCAACCCGCTTCCAACAGATGTCGTGCGCGGCATGCTGTTTATTCTTGCCGCAAGTTTGTGCCGCGGCCACAGCGGCGTGCGCGTGGAAGTGGTCGAGCGCATTCTGCACATGCTGACGCACGACATTACGCCGGTGGTTCCAGAAATTGGCAGCGTTGGCGCCAGCGGTGATTTGGCGCCGCTTGCGCACGCCATGCTTTCACTACTTGGCGAAGGCGATGTGATTGTTGCGGGCAAAACAATTAGCGCCGCCGCCGCATTGAAAGCCGCAAACTTGCAACCGCTGCAACTTGAAGCCAAGGAAGGCCTGGCGCTTCTCAACGGCACGCACCTTATGACCTCGCGCGCCGCGCTTGCCTTTGAGCAAATCGACGCACTGCGTGGCGCCGCCATCAACGCCGCAGCCATGAGCATGGACGCGTGCTTGGCCAGCCACTCTCCGCTTGACGAGCGCATTCACATTGCGCGCAATCAACCTGGACAAATCACCGTGGCCGCCGCCATGCGCGGACTTCTTGCGGGAT
>CAJACJ010000497.1 GCA_903938205.1 uncultured bacterium | reverse complement strand
TGTTGACTGGTTGTGCGCCGCACGAACACGGAGTGGTTGCCAATGGTTGGTTTGATCGCGAACAAGGCGAGGCGCGTTTATGGCGCCAATCAAACGCGCTTGTGAATGGCGAAAAAGTGTGGGACAAAGCCAAGGCGCGCAATCCAAAATGCACCACGGCGAATTTATTTTGGTGGTTCAACATGAATTCCAGTTGCGACTTCACGGTCACGCCGCGTCCTATCTACACGCACAATGGCCGCAAAATTCCCGACATTTCCACGCAGCCTGATGCGCTGCGTGACTCGCTGCAAAATAATCTTGGCGCATTTCCATTGTTTGATTTCTGGGGTCCGCGCGCGGGCATTCGCTCAAGCGATTGGATCGCTCGCGCGGCAATGCAAGTCATGCGCGAGCACGATCCCGCACTCACACTGATTTATATTCCGCACCTTGACTATGTGCTGCAACGCGAAGGTCCCAACTCTCCCGCGCTTGCGGCGGAGCTTCGTGAAGTGGATCGCATTGTTGGCGGCTTGCTTGATGCGTGTGTCGCGCGCAACGCACGTCCGATTGTGCTGAGTGAATATGGCATTGAGGCGGCAACGCAACCGGTGTATCTCAATCGCACGTTGCGTGAAGCCGGCTTTCTCACGGTGCGCGATGAACTTGGTCGCGACGTGCTTGAGCCCATGACTTCGCCTGCATTCGCCTTGTGTGACCACCAAATTGCACATGTGTATGTGCGCGATACCACAAGTACACCAACACAAAATTCTGTTCGTGGTGAAGCCGTTTCACCCGAGCACACGTCACGCGTGCAACGCATAGCGCAATTGCTCGCCGCACTGCCCGGCGTTGAAAGCGTGCTTGATCGCTCCGCGCAATCCGCGCTTCACCTTGATCACCCGCGTAGTGGCGACTTAGTCGTCACCGCCAAAGCAGGCGCGTGGTTCGCCTATCCATGGTGGCTTGACGATGCGCGCGCGCCGGACTTTGCACGCTGTGTGGATATTCATAAAAAGCCTGGCTACGACCCATGCGAATTGTTGATTGACCCATCGATCGCGCTGCCCGCTCTGCGCGTGGCAAAATTTAAAATCGCGCGGATGCTTGGCTTTCGCACCACTCTGCAACTCACACCACTAGATGCGTCGCTGGTCAAAGGCACGCACGGGCGCACACAACTTGCGCCAGGCTTTGAGCCAGTCGTGTTGGCGGAAAATTCGCTTTTACCCGAGAAAGATTTCGTTTCCTGCCAAGACATTTCCGACATCATTCTGCGGCATCTGTTTAACAACCAACCATAAGTCACGCTTCGACTCCGACGAAATATTGATATCACCACACTCCAACGCTTGAACCAAAAGTCCGAAAGCAACTCGCAATAACGCAATTTTATTTTCTCACCCCGCTCAGTTTCCAAACCCGCAACCCATGAAATTGTTCATTTCCATTCTTGCGCTTGCGTTCATTGCCGGCGCCGCCGCCCTGTTGTGGCCGCAAAGCCAAAGTAAATTCAACGCTGAATTATTACTCAATGACGACGCGCAAGCACCGAACAACATCACTGCTCAGACTGCGCCAATCACAACAGCAGAGCACTCAACGAC
>CAJACJ010000496.1 GCA_903938205.1 uncultured bacterium | reverse complement strand
TGGCTTAATGGCTACATTGCTTGGGCTTGCTGGTATTACCAGCGCAATCGTGTCAAGTTTGGCGGGTATTGGATTCTCTTATTACGCGCTGGTGTTTTTGCGGCGCGTGGACAATGCGTCGGCGCGCAAAATGTTTTTCGCTTCGTTAGTGTATTTACCCGTCGTGTTTGGAACCATGGTGGCGGACCGTGGATCAATCGCGGTGGATGCGGCGGTGCGCGGCGGCCGCGATGTGATCATTGATCTGCCAGCGAGCGCGGCGCTAGAAACTCAAAATAGAAATTTCGCGCCGCGGACATCGCAACTGGCACCAACCACAACACAAGAAATTCCACAAACAAAAACATTGACGCCGCCCACAGCAACGTCGCCGACATTTCCCACCTCAACATCGCCAACCAAACCATGAATGAGAACTCCCCCGCCGTTCGTCCTTCGCTCACATTTCGTTCTGGCGGTTGGGTGATTGCTTTGGCTGGCGTGTTGGTACTGCTCATTCTTGCATGGGCCTTCGCCGGCATCTTGATGGGCCACCGCCCCAAAGGCGATGGTCAATCCGTTGACACCTATGGATTTGATTTGTCCAATCTGAGAACCAATGGCGGCGCGTTTGTGGCCAGCGGAAATCCGCGGGATTTCTTTCAATCACTTGATCAACCCAAAGTTCTACCTGGCCACGAAATGCTGGCGTACAACGCCAAGTTGCGCTCCAAATATGTGGTGACGGCGGACCGCGTGATTGGCGTGGAAATCAATGGCAAGTCGCGCGCCTATCCATTGAATGTCATGAATGTGCACGAAGTTGTGAATGATGAACTTGCGGGCGTGCCTATTGCCGTGACATTTAGTCCATTGTGCGACAGCGCAATTGTGTTTGATCGGCGCGTGAATGGCCAGTCACTGCAATTTGGCGTGAGCGGATTGTTGCTTGACTCAAACTTGGTGATGTATAACAAACAAGCAGACGTTGTGGCGCACACAAGCTTGGATTCCCAAGACGCAAAGCCAGCAACACAAGTCAGCATGAATGCGGATAAGTCGCCGCCAGTTTCGGCCGCGCCCACTTCAAGCCTGTGGAGTCAAATGGCGGCCATGGCTATTGCGGGCCCAGCGGTTGGAACAACGCTTGCGCAAATTCCCAATGTGAATGTGTGCACATGGAAGCATTGGCTGGCCACGCATCCAACCACCGAAGTCATTCTGCCAGACGCGCAAGATGAGAAGCGCATGAAAAAAATTTCATATAGCCGCTACTTGCTCAGCCCGCGCATTGATTTTCCAATTGGCCGCAAGGCGCTTGTGAACGTGTTGCCTAACCCATCTTCGAACAATGAATCGAGCGATGTAAAGAATCATTCTGCGCAAAGTCAGACCAAAAGTCAGTTGAAAATGAATGCGGAAATGCCCGCGAACAGTACGGCGGAAATGCCCGCAAAAATGCCCGTGATTGCAATAACCGCAGGTGGTGAAACCCGCGTGGTCACGCTGCGCGAAGCCGCTGATCGTGGCGCAGATGCGCCTTGGAATTTTAATGTTGGCGGCGTTCCCATTGTTGTTGCGTCACAAAAAGATCCCGCGTCCGTACTGGTGGGTTCAAGCGACGGAACTCCAATTCAAGTGACGCCGTGTCTTTGGTTTGTGTGGCAAGCGTTCCATACGCCAACTGCGCCACATTAAGTTCTCATACCAAGCCACAGCGTGAAATAAAGTAGTAGCCAAATGACGCCAAGCAGGTGCCAATACATTTCGCAGTAGACAATTCCTTCCGGGTGCTCCTTGAAATACGCTCCGCGGGCGGTCTTGCGCCACACGCGAATCAACGGAACAAATCCTGCCAGTACATGCAGCGCATGT
>CAJACJ010000495.1 GCA_903938205.1 uncultured bacterium | reverse complement strand
TCAAATCGGGTTTGCACAAAATAATTTTCGAAATTGGAGAGGTCGGGGGCGATATATGTAGATAGCGATAATTTTTGACGCTCGCTGATTTGCCACCCTACGGCAAGTTCGGCATAGCCACTTGGTTGCGTGGTGTCGATGCCACCAAATTCATGCGTTGCGCCCACTCCAAGTTTTCCAGTGAGCAATAAAAAATTTGGGTCATCAAAAAAGCGATATCCCATTCCGCCCCATCCTTGAAGCCTATTTTCCCAACCTTGATTCGCGTCATATTGGTATTGGCCCTTGGTAAACCACAGCCACGGAGTTGGATTCAAGAAATGGTCGTACGTGATGTTGGTGAGCAAGTTGTTGTCCGTCACGGACCCAATGCCCGAACCGCTGGAGGAAAGCGTTCGCAGGTAATACTCGGCGTACGCCTTGAACCTATCGTCGCGCGTTTCTCGAATGGCTTGCGCGGCGGTTCGTAAATCCAATTGCGTGTTGTCGGCGGAGACAAATGTGGCGTTCAATTCAACTTGGCCTTTCCAATCCGATGCGGGCTTTACGGTTGGAGTGGGAGTGGGCTGAGCCGGCGCCGCTTCAGTGCGCAGTAAACCGCCAAGATCCAAAGGACCAGTTGTGTTGTTATAAAAAGAATGCGCGTAACCCGCATGCGGAATGGATCGGCTTGCCAATGCGTCGGGATCGGTCGGCGCGGTGGAAGTTTGCATGGATTCATCGGCGGTATATGGGTTGGTGAAATCTGTGAGCGCGTGACGTTGGGATGTGGAAACGGGAGTTAGCGTTTTTGTCGAGGGATTAGTTTCAGTTGTAGGAATGGGCGAAATGCTTGTGATCAAATCGCGTTTGATTTTCAAGTCTCCCAGGATTGCATGATTGATTTCAACCACGCCGTTGATTTCGCTGATCAACTTGCCACGAATCACTTCGCCAGATTGAAGCGTGATGCTGACTTCCTGGGCGTTTGCGGTTGTTGATACAGACCACGCAAATAAAATCAGAAATGGAATGGTCCAACCTTTTTTCTGATTCATGTTGACTGGCTATGAACTTGACGAATTGAACAAGTGAATGGAGTGACGAACTTGAAAAGATAGCAAGTCAAGAATGAGATGTCGCAGTGTACGATTGCGATATGCCGGTCCCTTGCGCGCTTGAGAAACATTCGCTTTTCAGACTGTCGCGCGCGCTCATGGAGCGCGTGCATTGTCCAAGTTGCCGAGTTGGATTTTCACCAAGCGAGATTTTTTTTGTGGCCGAGGATTCGCGGCTTGTGGGTGATCCAGTGGCGGGGCCAGCGCAGCAGTTGCGGTTTCTTCCAACCCGATTTGATATGGGCGGCGCCGCGCTTGATCCGGAGGGCGCGCGATGCACGCGTGTGGCGTGTCCACGATGTCGAATTGAATTTCCGCGGGCCATGATTGAGTTGCCCAGCACTTTTATCAGCGTGGTGGGAGCGCCGGGTTGCGGCAAGAGCCATTTGCTTGCCGCAATGACGTGGGGGTTGCGCCGCGAACGCGCGCGTGCGGGCGCATGCATGGTGGATACGGAACCCAAGTTGAACGCGCGTTTGCACCGCGATGAGAATATTTTGTTTGGCGCGCCAGATTCAAAAGAGCCCGTGCGTTTGGCCAAGACGGAAATTGCTGGTGACGCGTTGTTGTATCGCACGGTTCGTATCAAGGGCAAGGATGAAACGCTGCCCTTGCCGCTGATCTTCACGCTGCATGTTGGAGCGGGTGCAAATGTTGGGCACTCAAGAAGCACTGATGCAATGGGTGCAAAAGTCCGTGGTGACAATTTCGACGACACGCTTGAAACTGATCAGTCAACAAGTCCAGACGCGTCACTTGTTGTGTTGTATGACAACGCGGGCGAGCATTTCTTGCCCGGCGCGGACGAATCGGCGCAACCTGTCACGCGCCACTTAAGCCAAAGCCGCGCGATTTTATTTGTGTTTGATCCAACGCAAGATCCGCGATTTCGCGCGGCGACGCGCATGCCTGAGAGCGGAGGCGTGAACATTCGACAGGATTTGGTGCTCACGGAAACGTTCGCGCGCGTTCGACATCATCGCAGTCGCCACGCAGCGGATCATTTGGATGTTCCGTTGATTGTTGTTCTTTCCAAAGCCGACGCGTGGAGCGCAGGCGCCAAAATAGATTTGAGTGTTGAGCCGTATTTACCAAATGGCGGACTTGATTTTGCCGCGCTGAAGAAAATGGATCGCGCGTTGCGGCCACTTTTGGAAAGCGCGTGCCCAGAATTTATGACCGCCGTGCGCGCGGCCAGTTCGCGCGTGTTGATTGTTCCTTGCTCCGCGCTTGGACCTTGCGCAACTTCTATTACTGGCGCCGGTGCGCTTCAGGGTGCGGGCGTGCGTCCATCTGAAATTTGTCCGCAATGGGCAAGCGTTGCGTTGTTGACTGCTTTGCCATTGGAGGTCGACGCACTTGCGAATGCGTCGCTGTGGACATGAATTCAGAGTTGATTCACACGTCTCTTGCCCGTGGACTTGATGGTGGCAGCGGGTACACCGTGGCGGGCCGCACTGGCGGAATGCCACGGGCCATGTCGGACACATTGAGCCGACTTTCTGGTTTGCCTAACGCGTGGAGCGATGCAACCATTGAAGAAAAAATATTGTGCGCGTTTCGACAAGTTGAATGCGCAGGGCAACGCTTGGCGGTGCTGAGCCATATTGCTCCAAGTGGAATGGATTACACGGGGCGAACGAATAGACTTTCACATCATCGAGTTGTGGACGCGCGCGCGATGCATGATTCGGATCCAGCCGCGTTGCTAGAGGATGATTCGCTGTGGCTACGTGAATGGATTGGAGCGGCGCGCGAATTGGGTGGTGGCGAATTGCCGGCGCGGTTGACGCGTGAGGATGCGCCGCTTCACACTTGGGAACGTGTTTTTGGTGACGCGGGTTGGGCGGCCAGTGTTTTGGAAGTGGTTATGAAAAGTGGAATTGGCGTGTGGCTTGTGGTTCCAGCGCGAAGTAAAAAGCTGCGTTTATGCGCTGAAATAATGGCGCTTTTGCCACAGGAGCAACGGTGGCAATTCACATTTGCCACGCGGCCAATTGCTCTTGGAAGCGACGCGAGCGTAAAAATATGTTTTGTGGATGAGCGCGAGCCAGAATTGGCGGCGCAGAATGAAAAGAGCGCTTGGATTCTTCGCGTTGGTCGCGGAACTTTGGCGGGCAAGCCGACTGGGGCGTTGGCGCAACGCGCGCGGCTTGGACATGTCGCCACTTCAAGTTCAGTCGCGCAACATGCGGTGGAGAATCAGACACGTGCGAAAACAAAAGTTGGCGACGATATAGTTTGGCAGGCGCCAGTGAAATTGGCTGCGCCAACAGAGCGGCAGAGTCGAGTCACTGGCGCGATCAACGCAATGGGTGACGCGGGTGAAGAACGCAAATTCAATTCTGCAGATGCGGTGATTGAAGTGCGGCGCGTGGTGGAGAAATCGACGAGCAGTGGCGTGTGGAAATGGTTCATCGCAACATTCATAGTTGTGGGCGTGTTGGTATGGCTTGCAATGAGAAGCGGAGCCAGCGCATGAG
>CAJACJ010000494.1 GCA_903938205.1 uncultured bacterium | reverse complement strand
TGTCACTTGTCGGCCCGCGCCCACTGTTACCCGAGTACCTACCGCTTTACACTGCTCACCAGATGCGAAGACACGAAGTGAAACCTGGAATCACTGGTTGGGCGCAAGTGAATGGGCGCAACGCCATCTCGTGGGAAGAGAAATTTGAACTTGATGTCTGGTATGTGGACCACCAAAGTTTTTTGCTTGACTTGAAGATTCTGTGTATGACGGTGTGGCAAGTGGTGGCGCGCCGCCACATTGCTGCGGATGGACACGCGACAATGCCACCATTTCGTGGGGCAGCAAAGTGACTACAAGGGCTCTTGTCATTATTGGGGCAAGTGGTCACGGTCGTGAAGTGGCGCAAACCTATTTACTCAACCATGGCGCCAAAGACTTTCTTGGATTTCTTGATGATGGTCGCAGTGGCTCCACCCCTGAGGGATGGCCAATCATTGGGAAAGTTGCGGATTGGACCCGATGGAAGGACTGCGAATTTGTTGTTGGTATTAACGATCCACGAATTCGGCGCAAGGTTGTGAAATCTGTGGAGGCGCTTGGCAATCCAAATTGGGGATGCGTGATCCATCCGAATGTCTCTATTCATACTTCAGTGAAAATCGGCCACGGAGTCATGATTTTGGGTGGCGTGGAAATGACAGTAAATATCACGGTTGGAAACTTCGTCAGCATGAACCGTCTGGTGGCACTTGGTCATGACTGCGCTCTTGGTGATTACACATCCATTGCTCCGCTTGCTTCTATATCTGGAAATGTCACTGCGAACCAAGGCGTTGATATTGGAACTTTGGCTGCAATTCGCCAAGGATTATTGCTAGGCAATGGTTGCTGCGTCGGCATGGGCTCTGCTGTTGTAAAAGATGTGCCAGCCAATACACTTGTTGTCGGCAATCCTGCCAAACAACTCCGGGAGATTGAACCTTGGTAAAGCATCCACAACCAACCGTCTTGCCCCCCTGGCCCATCTTTGAAGCAGATGAAATCGCCGCCGTTGACGCAGTATTGCGCTCTGGTCGCGTGAACTACTGGACGGGCGATCAATGCAAATTATTTGAGCGCGCGTGGAGCGATTATCACGGCGGCATGCACTCGCTTGCAATGGCAAACGGATCTCTCACATTAGATACTGCGCTTCGAGTGCTGAACATTGGCGCTGGCGATGAAGTGATTGTGAGCCCGCGTAGTTATGTTGCAAGCGCCATGTGCGCGGTGCTTGCGGGCGCCAAGCCAGTCTTCGCGGATGTTGATGCCAACAGCGGCAACATGACCGTTGCCAGCATGGAAGCCGTTCGCACATCGCGCACCAAGGCGTGCATACCAGTGCACATTGCGGGTTGGCCCTGCGACATGCCCGCCATAAGCGCGTGGGCCGCGCAACATGGCATTCACATTATTGAAGATTGCGCGCAGGCGCACGGCGCGCATATAGACGGAAGGTCCGTGGGAACGTGGGGCGTGTTTTCGAGTTGGAGTTTCTGCCAAGACAAGATCATGACAACCGGTGGCGAGGGTGGAATGCTGTGCACACCCGACCTGCGCCTGTGGAAAAAAGCATGGCAGTATTCGCAGCACGGCAAGGAC
>CAJACJ010000493.1 GCA_903938205.1 uncultured bacterium | reverse complement strand
GTCGGCGCGCATGGCCACTCGGCCCAATTCAACCGATGTTCGCACTGAAAAACCTGCCACCGATTCTGGCCGCTGCGGCACAAATGAAAGCAAGTGCGCGCGTTGCGCGGGTGTTATGCGGGCAAGTTCTTGATCGGTGTCAAGGGCCAACGTGGACGGCGATGGCGAAACTTGCGCGCGCGCGCGATTCGCGTGTTCGACTTGCAAGCGTGCGCTTCCGGAATGCGTAAACAACAATCCCGCCGCGGCGCGCAGCAACGTGCTCTTGCCGCCGCCATTGGGACCAATCACAACCGTCACCGCGCCACTTTGAAATTGCACATCAAATGGACCCAAAACAAAATCGCCGTTGTGAATCAACGCCTGTTCAAATTGCAACGTCATCGCATCCACGCTTTCGCGGCGCCGCGGCGCAACAAGACCAAGAAGAATGGACCACCCGCAAGCGCGCAGATGACGCCAATCGGCAAGCGCCCCGTGCTGGCTGGCGCAAAGTGACGCACCGCATCAGCGGCGATCAACAACGTGCTTCCAGAAATTGCCGCGGCCAGAACCGACACGCGGTGCCTTGGTCCAACACAACTGCGCGCCATATGCGGACCGATCAATCCAACAAAGGCCAATGGTCCGCACAGCGCCGTGGCAACCGCCGCAAGAACGCTTGAACCAAGAACTAAATACAGGCGCACGCGAGAAACATGAATTCCAATGGAGGCACTTTCGTCATCGCTTAAACCCATGGCGTCCAATGTGGCGCCTTTGCGAATACCAATGAAAATGGCTGCAAATACGGTGATCGCCGTCAATATCACCACGGAGAGTTCTGGCACTTCCGGCACGCGTCCCAGCGCCCAACCCGCAAGTGCGGGACGCATTTCAAGTGGAAGCAACCACTCAATCAGGGACGCCAACGCGGCCGCGACCGTTCCCACAATCACGCCTGACAGCACAAGCGAAATTGGGTCAATGCCGCCGCCTTTGCCGCGACCAAAATACAACGTGACCCCAAGCGCCAACAATGCGCCAATAGTCGCGGGAAGAATTGCACCGCCCATGAGCAACCATGGTCCACCAATTGCGGCAATCCAATACGCGGCCGCCACGCACGCTTGGCTTCCCGCTGAAAGTCCAAGCACAAATGGCGACGCCAACGGATTGCGCAGCAGCGTTTGTAAATAAATTCCACTCAGCGACAACGCGGCGCCCGCGAGCAGTCCGCTGAGCAGCGCGCCAACGCGCCATTCAATTGAGTCGGATGATGGCCACGCAAAAGTCCACTGACCAACCGCGTCGCGTCCAACAAGAAATCGACAGGCCATTGCGGACACGCACAACAGAGAAAGCACAACCCATCCAATCTGTGTTCGACGGGCGCTCATGGCTTGTCAGCATCCCCATTCATTTGCTCGGTCGAAATATTCGGCGAGTTCATTGATGTCATAGGCTGGCAAAACTTCTCTATTTCGGCTCGAAACAAATTCAATCCTGTGGCCAACTCGGGTCCTGGCAACAACAATTTCGGAGCGTACAGCGCCAGATGCGACACGCCACGCTTGGGACATGCGTCATCTAACACACTCGGTGAGCGCGCATGGTCTTTATCGCCAACGGAGCCAACGATGACAATGATTGATTTGGGTTGCGTGGCGAACAACTCCTCCAGTGACAAATTTGGATTGCCTTTGTTGGGCAACGCCAACGTTCCACCCATGGCGACCCACGCTTGCGCAAGATACGTGTCGGCGCCAAACGCTCCAATGGGTTCGTCGGAGTACAACAAAATGGCTGGCGAAAGTTTTTGCGCAGCCGCGCAAAGCGTCAACTCTTTTTCTAGCGCGTCGACCAACAGTTGCGCACGAATGGGCGCTGGTTGACCAACCGCTTTCTCCACGGCGCCAGGCAAATGCCGAATGTCATCCAAACTTGTGGCGGGAATAAATTCCAACCTCCAATTTTTCGCGCGCGCGGCTTGCTCAAGTTGGGGCGGCGCGCCCACTTGAGTTTGCTGAATCAAAATCAAATTTGGCTTGGTGCGCATGAGCGTTTCTAAATCCACGTCGTTCAATGATCCAACGATGGGCGCGGTTGATACGCACCACGGGGTACGCCCCACCAAGGCATTTCCCCATCCCAAGGCCACCACGGTGGCGCTTAAGGCGGGCGAGAAACTGGCGATGCGCGGCGCGGAATTGCTTGAATCCGAAATGGTTTTTACAGCATCTTCCTCATGGCATGCCGCCACAACAAGCGCCATGAACATGAGCCATATCGCGCGTCGCATGAACGCAGGGTAGCACCCATTGCGCGACGACCTCTCGCTACACTCTCAAACTGAAATGAATCTTTTTCGATCCATGGGTCAATTATTGCTCGGCCCCCGCGAGGAGCCAGAGCAAGTGCAAACGCGCCGCGTTCCAGACGCCGCCGCGGTGGCGACGGCCATTACCGAACTTGCCGAGCGCTTGCATGAAGATGAGCGCGAGCGCGAAAATATTATGCCCCTGCTGCAACGCCTGCCTGAATCATTGCAAGCGCTTCCGGAGATCGCACGTCAACAAGCCAAACTTGGTGAGGCCATCGCAACATCATTGGTGCAGTCTCGTCAGCGCGATCAATCCATTGAATCTATTTTGGAGCGCATCGCCCAAGGCGTGGGTCAACAAACCGACACCTTTGGCTTGGTGCAACAACAACTGGATTTAAATCATCAAGCGGCGCAGCGCATTGCCGAAGCCGTGGCCACCCTGGCCCAAGGTGTTGGCGATCTTTCAAGTGGCCAGCGACGCAACTCCGACTCGCTTGTGGGTCTGCTTGATCGCATGCGCGACCGCGACGAAACGATTGGAAAAATTCAGGGCCGCTTGCATCTGTGGCTGGTGTTCTCAACCGCCGTCGCATGCGGTTCCATGATCGCTTGTCTTTTGCTTGCTTGGGCGGCTATTCGCGCATTGACTTCGACATAATTGAAACGGCGAGTAGTATTCGCCCGCACCTTGGTGGGGTGGCAGAGCGGTTGAACGTATCCGACTTGAAATCGGATAGACCCGCAAGGGTCTCAGGGGTTCGAATCCCCTCCCCACCTTTTTTGTTGTGATGCACGCGGCGACATGCGATGTGAAACGCGTACGCGTCGAACGAGCACGCTTACTTCAGCGAATTTTATTTTCAACTGATGGTTGCACGACTGCCGGAGCAACCGCGGAAGCTTTCGCTGGTGGCGCCACGGACTGCAGCGGAAATTCGCCGCGGAAAATTCTGTCG
>CAJACJ010000492.1 GCA_903938205.1 uncultured bacterium | reverse complement strand
GATAGAAATATCTTTATATTAATTATTTTTGTAAATGATCTTGGACAAGTGATCCGAGATTCAAGGCTTGCTGGATTCCAAAGCAAGAAGCGCATTCCATGTAAGCACTTGCCCGCCGAATTCGGAGGCCGCTTCTTGAGCATGCGTTTGATTATTCAACGCGATAATTCCAGAACCCATCGCCGTGTGCGCCGTGGCGCTTTTAAGCAATATCGCTTTGTCCATGGCAAGCCATTGATTCTCTCGATAATCCTGGGCGAATATCTGCGTGATCCGCAAATCGGTGCGATTTTTCTGAAAGTTCATCATGCAATGAATGTCGTCAAAGAGAAACACTTGCAGGCCGTTGGTATCACTCGCAAGCAACGCCCCCACGCATCGACGATCAACAATACTCATTTTGCAACCGGAGCATTCGTCGCGACCGAGTCGTATCTCTGGCGGTCCGGTTGGCTCCGGCTTGCTGCACCCAGGCGACGTGATGGCGAACACCGCGCATAGAAAAATACTTGTGCAACTGAAACAGAAAATATTTTGATTCATATTGGCGACCTCCTTGAAAATAGAAACGCCGCAACCGAAAGCGGCAGCACAATCCACAACGACAATGCGGCGGCAAAAATCCACACCACGCCCCCGCCCCACGTGTCCGTGGCATATAAACCGGCTGGTCCAAGAACATCCAGCGATGTGTCCGCGCTTACCAGCGCCCACATTTTAAAAACCTGCATTGGATTCAACAGACTCAGCGCGAATAGATTTTCAATTCTCATTCGCAGCGCGACAGCGCCGGCCATCAATCCAAGATCGCTTACAAAAACCAGGGTTAACCAAGCGAATATGGCCACTCCCATGGCCACGCTGCTTTTGCGCGTGATGACGGAAATGAGAAGCCCCGTGCCCAACATGGCCATGGCCAATAGAAATGTGAGTCCCACCAATGAAGCCAGCGCCACGGGGTCCGCGCGTAAACCTTTCCACGCCAATATTCCCGCGCACACGCCAAAGCCCAAACAAATTGAAGTGAGAAGAACTGTGGCGAGTCCGGTGAATTTTCCCAGCAGCAATTCAAGCCGTGTGATGGGTTGCGCCAACATGTACGCCAACATGCCGCGTTCACGGTCCGACGCGATTGATCCCGCGCCAGCGCTAAGCGCCATGAGTGGCACCACAAGAATGACAAGGTTGATAAGGCCCGCCGTGGTGCGGCCGAAACCTGAAAGTCCGGTGCCGCCCGAACTGGCCGCGGAAACATACGACACGCCAAGGCCTAGCGCCACGAACGCAGCGGTGTACAACAAAAACCATTTGCTGCGTGCGGCGTCGCGCAATTCTCGCGCGGCAAGGCGAAATACATTTGAAGCGAATGATGGCGCGCGCATGGGGACGCACAACGCGCGCGCGGTTGCGACAAAAGCTGGTGTTGAGGTTGGCGTTGACTCACGCGACGACGCGGGCAATGGCCTAGCGGTTGATGTTGATTTTGACATTTTGACGGCTGATTTTGAATCGAGCTTGTTGGGATCAATCATGGTGAACCTCCCCGTGAAATTTCAAATG
>CAJACJ010000491.1 GCA_903938205.1 uncultured bacterium | reverse complement strand
TTCCTGCACATCAGTGATTTGCATCCAAAATATTTTCCGGGTGGTATTAAGGCCGAAAGCGTTGGACACAAAATTCCGCGCCACGATCGACCAGCCATTCAAGATTGCGTGAAGAAGGGCCAAGAAATCACCGTGCAGGTGATCAAGCAAGGCATTGGCACCAAGGGTCCAACGCTCACCAGTTATGTCAGCGTGCCTGGACGTTTGTTAGTGATGATGCCCGACATGGACAAGGTTGGCGTCAGCCGCAAGGTTGAGGATGAGCAACAGCGCCGCGAGATGCGCAAGATTTTAGACTCGCTTGAATTGCCCGAGGGCTTTGGATTTATTCTTCGCACCGCTGGCTTTGATCGCAGCCGCACCGAATTGCAACGCGACGCCGCATATCTGCAACGTTTGTGGCAAGCCATGGCCAAGCGCATCAACTCTGTTGGCGCGCCCGCGGAGCTGTACACCGAAAGCGATATTTTGCTGCGCACCGTTCGTGAAATGGTGGATGAAACTGTCAGCCACATCATTGTGGACAACGAGGCCGCGTGGCAACGCGTGACCGCGTTCCTTGAAGTGGTTTTCGCAAAAGACGCCCCAAAAGTGCTGTTTTATGATCGACCCGCGCCCATCTTCTCGGCGTTCGATCTGGATCGACAAATCGACGGCATTCATAGCCGTGAAGTTCCGCTGCCTTCGGGCGGCGCGCTTGTGCTTGATCAAACTGAAGCGCTTGTGGCCATTGACGTCAACAGCGGCAAGAGTCGTTCCGCGCGCGACAGCGAGACCAACGCTTACAACACCAACAAGGAAGCGGTTGAAGAAATTTGCCGCCAACTTCGTCTGCGCGATTTGGGTGGACTGGTTGTGTGCGATCTCATCGACATGCGCATGCCGCGTCACCGACGCGATATTGAAATGCGCATCGCCGAACATTTGAAGAAGGACCGCGCGAAAACCACCGTGGCTCCGATCAGCGCGTTCGGCATGATTGAACTCACGCGTCAACGAATGCGTCCAAGCATTCGCAAGGCGCACTACATGGATTGTCCACACTGCGCCGGCAGCGGCGAAGTGCGTCTTCCTGATTCAACCGCCGCCGATGGCTTGCGACAGATTCAACTTTTGTTGAGCTATCCGCAAATCCACCGCGTGGAAATGGTGTGCGGAGTGCGCGTGGCCAGCGTGATTCTTTCAACGCGTCGCCATCAATTGGTGGAGGTTGAACGCGATTCTGGCAAGCGCATTGATGTGCGAATTAGCGAGGCAATTGCGGGAGATCGCGTGGATTTGTACGCCTACGACGATCGCGGAGCGGATGTGGAAATTCCGCGCTTGTCGCATTTGTCGGCGCCGCGGCTTGAGGACCTTCCAACCGAACCGCCTGAAATGGATGACACAGTTCAATCCGATTCAGGCAAAGAAGATAATTCACGCGGCCGTGGTCGCGGACGTAGTCGTGGTCGTCGTCGGGTGTTGCCCGCCGACGCCACAGCCATGCTTATGAGCGGCGCCTTTGATGATCTTCCAGAAGTGGTTGACGATGAGCCCGCGGTGATTGATGAAGTGCGCGCGCAAGAACTTGAAGAAGGCGAAGAGCCTGGCGATGTAGACAGCGATGCGCCGCGCGATGCCAACACTGAAGGTCGTTCACAACAACGCTTTGAACCGCGCCGCGATCAACGCGGTCGTGGTGGTCCAGGTGGTGGCCGCGGTCAAGATCGCGGTCGTGGCGGTCAAGGTGGTGGTCGCGGCCAAGGTCGCGGTCAAGATCGTCCGCAGTCTGCTCAACCGCAGCGTTCGCCGTTGGCGTCCGCGGGTCGTCCAGATGGTTTGACACCAATCGAAGGCGAGCCTGTTGAAGGCGCGGCTCCGCTTGATCCAAACCATCCAACACCACAAGCCACAAATCCAGATGGAAGTCCACGCCGTCGTCGCGGTCGCCGTGGCGGCCGTGGTCGTCGCGGTGGTCACATGGATGGCGCGCCAAATCAAAATGGTGGCAATTCTTCGGCCAATACAGGTGAAAACATGGGTGGTCCATCCGATGATCAAGCGGGTTCATCCGATGATGCCGGCAACAATGTTGAAGGCGAAAATAATTCCAATCTGCCGAACGATCCCAACGCCCCGGCGGGTGATGGCCCACGCGGTCGCCGTCGACGACGTGGTCGAGGCGGTCAAGGCGGAGGTCGTGGTCGAGATCAAGGACCAAACCGTGAACCAATTATTTATCCAAATGCTTCGCAACGCGCAGCGGCGCAACAAGGTTTGAATCCACTTTCAAATCCTGGTTCATATTCCAATTCTCCAGCTCCATCAAATTCAAACGCACCTAGACAAACTCCCGCGCCCACTGCGCCAGCAAATGTGTCGGGCAATGTCTCTGGCAATGTGTCAGGCAATTCGGCGGCGGCTCAACCCCCAGCCGATGGACAAAAGAAAACTGGTTTCTTGCGCAGTCTCTACGGCGCAGCTCGACGCGGTCTTGCGCCCGGCTCTGCCAAAGATGCGCAGCGGAAGGAGTAACCACATATGAACACGACTCGACCTGTGCAACGGTTGATCGTGCTTGGTTCGACGGGCTCCATTGGGGTGAGCACGCTCGAAGTTGTTTCACATTTTGCGTCCATGCAGTCCGCAGACAATGCGCCACGATTTGAAATTGTGGGTCTTGCCGCGGGTAAAAACGCGAATGAGTTGGCCAAGCAAGCGCGTCAATTTGGCGTAAAAAACCTTGCAATTCTAGATGCCCACGCGGCGTCACAACTTGCGGGCTTTGACAAAGTGCACAGCGGGCCCGACGCCGCGTTGAAACTTGTGAAAGACATTGCACGCCCTGGCGACATTGTTGTGGCCGCCATGGTTGGCTTTGCGGGTCTTGCGCCCACGCTGGCCGCTATTGAAATGGGTTGCACCATTGCGCTTGCAAACAAAGAAACATTGGTCGCCGCTGGCGCGCTTATGACATCCGCCGCCAAACGCGCTGGAGTGACATTGCTGCCAGTGGACAGCGAGCACAGCGGACTTGCTCAGTGCTTGCGCTCCGGCGTTCAAAAAGAAATCACGCGCGTTGTTCTGACCGCAAGCGGCGGACCATTTCGCACATGGAGCCGCGAGCACACGTTCAACGCCACAGTTGAGCAAGCGCTGAATCATCCAACATGGAAAATGGGACCCAAGGTCACCATCGATAGCGCCACGCTTATGAACAAGGCGCTTGAAGTCATCGAAGCGCATTGGCTATTTGATATTGGCGCCGATCGCATTGATGCCATTGTGCATCCGCAAAGCATTGTGCACGCCATGATTGAATACGCCGACGGCAGCGTGATTGCGCAACTGTCTCCGCCAGACATGAAGCTGCCCATTCAAGCGGCGCTCTGTTGGCCCAATCGATTTCCTGGCGTGGCCAAAAAATTAGATTGGAACACGCTCAAAACCCTTGATTTTCAGCCAATTGATCATGAACGCTTTCCCGCCATTGCGTTGGCCAAGCATGTCATTGAACATGGTGGCAGCGCCGGAGCCACTCTGAACGCCGCAAATGAAATTGCGGTTGAGGCATTTATGAATCACCAAATTCGTTTTGGCGACATTGCGCGCATTGTGAAGGACACGCTTCACGCGCTGCCCACGCATGCAATCACAACCCTAAACGACGTGGAGGCCGCGG
>CAJACJ010000490.1 GCA_903938205.1 uncultured bacterium | reverse complement strand
CCAATTTCGCTGCGCAAAGTGGAGCGATGCACAATGCGATCGACAAAACCAGCATCGAGCAAAAATTCTGAAGTTTGAAATCCCTCGGGAAGTTCTTGACGGATGGTTTGACGAATCACGCGCGGGCCAGCGAAACCAATCAGCGCGTGCGGCTCCGCCAGAATCACATCGCCAAGCATTGCAAAACTTGCGGTGACTCCACCCGTGGTTGGATCGGCAAGCACGCTGATAAACAAACCACCCGCGTCATCAAAGCGCGCAAGTGTGGCGCTGGTCTTTGCCATTTGCATAAGTGAGAACCCGCTCTCTTGCATGCGCGCGCCACCAGAGCAGCACACAATGATCAGCGGCAAATCATGATCCGTGGCGTACTCAATGAGGCAGGCAAGTTTTTCGCCCACAACGCTTCCCATGGAGCCTGCGAGAAAAGTGAAATCCATGCAGCCCAAAGCAACTTTTCGGCCTTTGATAAAAGCGGTTCCAGTTTGCACGCCGTCGTTCTCGCCAGTTTTTTCTTGCGCCTCCACAATGCGATCTTTGTAGGCGCGGACATCGTGAAACAAAAGTGGATCGCACGGCGCCATGCTGGCGTTCATGGGTTCAAAGGAACCTGGATCCACCAACGTCTCGACGCGCAAACGGCCGGACATTCTGTGGTGGTGATCACATTCAGGACACACCATTAAATTGGATTCAAGGGCTTTCAGAAAAAGCGTGGCGTTGCACTTGTCGCAAGAAACCCACAACCCGTCCGGAACGGATTTCTTGGCGGTGCGCAGATCAGATGTTTCCCAACTTGTTTCAGCCATGGAAATTTAGTCTACCCGACTCGATGATGAAAACGAATCCAACAAATCCTTGGCGGCCTGCGCAATATTGGGCTTGCCAAATAAAGCGCTTGCGGACACCAGAACGTCGGCACCAGCGCTCACACAGCGCGAGCCGTTTTCTGGCTCAACTCCGCCGTCCATTTCAATGCGTGCGCGCGCGCCAACACGCTCGCGGATCCATTTGGTTTTCTCAAGCGTGCTTTCAATAAAGCTCTGGCCAGAAAAACCTGGATGAACGCTCATGACCAAATGCAAGTCAAAATCACTTAAAAATGGCTCGATTGCAGAGGTTGGCGTTTCGGGATTGCTGGCAAGGCCCACGCTCACGCCAAGACTTCGCGCGAACGCGGCAAGTTCCTTTGGATTCTTGACGGCCTCAACATGAAATGAAACAGAGTTGGCCCCCGCCTTCACAAACGCTGGAATGAATGCTTTGGGATCGGTCACCATTAAGTGCACATCCAAGAACGTGTCGGGACACACACGGCGCACGGCGGCGCACACCAACGGTCCCATGGAAAGGTTGGGCACAAAATGTCCATCCATAATGTCCACATGCAACAGTGAAGCGCCCGCGTTCAACGCCAAGCGAGAGGACTCACCCAAGGCCGCGAAGTCCGCGGAAAAAATACTGGCGGCCAACATGGCGCGCGCGGGCGGGCGCCGAAAAAGATCGCGATCAAGCGCCACGTTACGGCTTCTTTCCACTTTGAATTTTTGCGGCCGCTCGATATTCCTCAAGCCGTTGCTTGGCCATTGGCTTGTCCGCCATTTCCGCTCCCATCCAAGCGTCCGTTTGCAAATCAATCGCTTGCGGCCAATCTTTTTGAGCTGCGCACACCAACGCCTTCGCTTGCAATCCAATGGTGGGATTTTTTCCAACCATGGAATCAGCGATCACAAGAGCGGATTCAAAATCACGCTTTTGAATTTCTGGATCCTTCACAATGGCCATGACAATTTCATTTTGCACATAGATGCCGCCGCCTTTTTTCACCAATTTCAAAATCCACTCGGCGGCCACTTTCTCATCCGTTTCGTTTTTCAACGTGGCCTTGTAGCGCTCCAGAACAATGTCGCTAAAAAACGCGGGATCCAGCTCAATGGCTTCGTCAAAATGCTTGTAGGCCTCCTGCGTATTTCCAACTTGCAGCGACTTGCGAGCGGCCTCCAACATTGGCTGCGCTTTCTTAAGCAACTTGGGATCGTATTTTCCAACCACAGACTTGCGAAGAATGCCCGGCAGCGTGGCGTCGAGCGGATTTCCAAGCCACACAATTTTCCCGCGGCTCACAATAAATCCCAGCGGAAACTTGTCTTTCTTGCTGGCGT
>CAJACJ010000489.1 GCA_903938205.1 uncultured bacterium | reverse complement strand
CTGCAAGTCACGCGTGCGCCGCGGATGAAACGCGATTGCGCCAAGCGCGAGCAGCGCCGCCGTGTAAAGCACAAACACGCGGTTGGCAATAATGGATGGCCGCAGAAATTCAAGTCGATCAAGATCGCTCCAACCAACGTGCGCCACATGTTCCAATTGGTGGCCCAATTTAAATAGCCGCGCGTTTGCAACCAACCCGTCAGCACCAGCGCGCCAAGACCAACGGCGTATGTGGCGTATCGATTGCGCACAATGCCGTGCGCCAACGCAATGAATGCGCACCAGAAAATAAGCGTTGGAAGCAGCACAAATCCCCACAAATTCAGGAACACGCCAATTTCAATTGGCACCATGATTCCCGTGTACATCCACTGCACCACAATCACAATCACGCAACCAATGAATGATGCCGCGGCGATGATGGCGGCAATGACGGTGTTGGCGAAAATTTTTCCAGCAAGTAGCGCGATGGTTGGCACGCTGCTGGCGCGCACAATTGCCGCGGCGTTGTAACGCTCCTCACGCGTGAGCGACTCCACTGTGTAGAACAAAGTCAGGAACACCAGCAACAACGTGACGGTGTTGAATGAGCCCGCAGCAAGCGTGCCCGATGTGGCCAAGCTAACGGTGCCAAGCCATACTTCGTTGACTGCGTTGCTGCCAACAATTTGCAGAATAATAAGCGGCGTGAAAAGCCAAATGCCAGGGCTGCGAAGCAGCGCGCGCACTTCATAGCGAAGAACGGCAAGGGTGCCCGCAATAACACTTGGCGCGTGCATGGTCATGCCCATCTGATTCAATTGAATTGCGCGTGCGGCTTTCGGATGTGTTTGCGAAGCGTTTTGCTTTTGTTGTTGAACGCCATTCGCGCCAATAGTTGCAGCCGACGCGCGCATTGCGGACGCCGGCGTAACGCCGCGAATTCGCTTGGCAATAATTCCTGCGGAAATCCACGCACACGCTGCGCCGAACACGCACCACGCCACGCGGCTCAAGGCGAACAACGGATCAACGCCCATGGGCGTGGTGTTGTAATAGTCAACGCCGCGATCGGCCTTCAACCATGTTTCAGTCAGCCATCGATTGCCGGCGGGATCGAGTTGCATCAGCAGAACATTTGCCCAATTCGGCAACCACTCGGGGCTCCAACCCCACAGAAACAGCGCGCCTAGAAGCAAAATGGCAATGGGCAACAAGAAAACTAAAATTGCTTGGCGGGTCCAAATGCCAAGCAACATGGACGAGCCCGACACTGAAAGCAGAAGCGGAGCGCCAAACACAATGGCCGGCCAAATAAAGTTCCACAAGGCGAATGGACCGCGACTGCGTTCGGGATCATCGATTGGCCACAACTGAAACATTGCGGTTTGAATCGCGACAAAAATACACAGCGATACGGTCACTGGAATGAGCGTGCCAAGCCAGCGGCCAAATACATACATGCGCGCTGACAGCGGCGTGGCAAGCAACATGCGGTCCACGCGGCGATCGGCGTCGGCGATCAAAGGCATGCCCGCGGTAATAGCTGCGAAAAACGGAAGCAGCAAACCAAGCAGCGCTGCGTCAATGAATGCCGCGTTGAACATGGAGTTCATCCACGCTTGTTTACCGCCGGCAGTCACGTCACCCGCTTGCACGCGCACATTGCCCACGACAAATCCAAACACAAGCAATCCAAGAAGCACCGTAAAGATGATGTAGATCGGTCGGCGCCACGCGGTGCGCGTGTCAACCCACGCGATTGAAAGCGCGCGCGACAATCCACCAGCGCCACTCATAGTTGGATGCGTGTCCGCGGCGGGAAGCAGTGTTTGTTTCTGTTGAACGCTTGCGTTCATCGTGCGGCTCCACATTGATTTCGTTTGAAAGAACGTGTTTGAAAATCTTGGTTCACGCCGCAACTCCCGCGTTGGCCGCAGCCGCATTTTCCGTGGCGCGTGCGCTGCGAATCAACACCAAGTACGCGTCCTCCAGCGTTGCGGGCGAAACCACAAAGCCCGCAGGCGCGCCTGTTCCGGCCGGCGCATGCACGCGCACTCGATTGGTTGAACCCTCGCTTAAAATCGCCGAGGTCATCATGTGATTGCGCGTGAACTCATCTAGTTGATCGTCAGGAATAAATCCCTCAAACATGTGGCCGTCAATCGCCGCGCGCGCCGCGCTTGGCGAAGTGTCCGCCACCACGCGGCCACTTTGAATCACGCCCATGCGCGGACATAGCGTGGCCACGTCTTCAACAATGTGCGTGGACAAAAGAATAATTCTGTTCTTTGCCAACTCCGCCAGCAATCTATAAAAGCGATGGCGCTCTTCTGGATCAAGTCCGGCTGTTGGCTCGTCAACAATTACCAAGCGCGGATTACCCGCGATGGCTTGCGCAAGTCCAAGTCGCTGACGCATGCCGCCGGAATACCCACTCACCTTGCGCTTGGCCGCGCGCGACAAATTCACGCGCTCAAGAAGCGCCTCCGCAATTTTTCTACGACCCCCCGGGCCATCAACGCCCTTCAACTTCAACATCAACTCCAACATGCGCAAACCAGTCAGGTCTGGAAAAAAGCCAAAATCCTGCGGCAAATAGCCAAGTTGGCGGCGCACAATGCGCGGGTCCTTCACAATGTCCGCGCCATCAAGCGTGACGGAGCCAGACGTTGGTTCAAGCAAACCCGCAAGCGTGTTCATAAGCGTGCTCTTGCCGGCGCCGTTGGGACCAAGCAAACCAAACAGACCTTCGCCAATATTCAACGACACGCCTTGCAGCGCGTTGACGGGACCGGGATAAATTTTTACAAGATTGTGAATTGAAAGCATGTTGGTTCCTTAATGTTGCGAGAGTGATTGCGGTCGAACAACTTGAATAGCTTTGACCACCTGAGCATAAACAAAGGCGACACCTTTAGAGAGCCACAGAGTTGCGGTGAGCAGCGCGAAGCCAACAAACGTGATCAACGCGCTGGAGAAATGTGACAAGTGAAAAGTTCCTTGATCGTCCGTTGTATATGGCGTGCCAAAGACTTGGATGGTGATGGGATCATCTGTCGTAATAGTGACAACGGAATCAAATCCCATCAGAGCGCCAACTCCCCAACTCATCAGTGCAAGACCTGTGGCAAAGAATGAAATGACCACGGTAAAGAAGAACAGTGCGACGGGAAAATTTCCGATTAAGAATCCAACCGTCAACCAGCCGTGAATGTCTTTGATCCACAGCCATAGGCGGCGCCAAAATCCGTCCACGCCAGAGACGTCCACGCGATATGCGCGCCGCGGCATGCGAATTCCAACCAAGGCCTCGATGACTTTTCCAAAGAACAGCGAAATGCCGCGCGCGCTTCCAAGCAGCACAATTAACAATGGAATTCCAAGCAGCGTGGGCAACAATCCAATGGCGAGCGAGCCCAACACCATCACCCACACGAACGCGGCAAGCGCCAACATAAAACCAAATGTCAAGAAAACCATCGCGCCCCACGCGTATGGATCAAAATAAATTCCGATGATTGGAATTCTTTGCAAGAAGCCCGCGGGTGGCGCAACACGCGCTGGCGCGTCCGACACAAAAATATCGCCGGTAGTTGCCTGAACTCTTGGCGCATCAATCGCCGTTGATTCACGCGTGGCGGTTGATGGCGCAACCTGCTCCTTCGCACTGCCGCGCGCGGCGGACAACTGCTCACGAAAATACGCAAGCGCAATATCGCTGGGCGTTCCAAACTCCTCAATTGCGACGGCGGCGGGCGTGCCTTCCGCAATCGCCGCGCGCAAATGTGTTTCGGCATCAATCAACGCGTCATGAATCAGCGCGGAGTCCGCGCCGCGCAACGCGCGCTCCAACTCATCCAAGTAATTTGACACGGCGTCGGCATGTGGCTTTCCCATGCCACCAGAATTGTGCGAATGAATATCAGCGAACATTTGATCCTCCAGTCAGGCCAGTGCCTGAGATAACTCGATTGACCCAGCGGTCGGTGTCTTTCCAAAAACCAATCCACGCGGAAAGCGTGCGACGACCATCAGCCGTCAAACGAAAACATTTGCGCGCGGGCCCCTCATTCGAAGGAACAAGCGTGCTGTTGATCAGCCCCTCCGCTTCCATAGTTCGAAGCATTGGATACAGCGTGCCCTGTTTAAAATTCAGACCTTCGGGCGATTCCTGGGAAAGTTGACGCGCAATTTCATAACCGTGAATTGGCTCGGAACTGCGGGCAATTGCAGCTAAAACCACCAGCCACGATGTGCCGTTGCTGAGGTCGCGTTCAATTTTGTCAACCAGTGGTAGTGGCATTCTCTTGGTACTGTACAAAATACACTACCAATGTCAACAGCCTCACAAAACATTTCCGCCGCTATTCTTGTCCGCATGAAATCTTTCAATCAATCAATCATCGGTCTTGTCGTTGCCACCAGTCTGTGCGCACAAGTCTTT
>CAJACJ010000488.1 GCA_903938205.1 uncultured bacterium | reverse complement strand
GCCACTTGTCTTGATTACCCCAGCTGAAATTCATCCAGTCCCACAAGTGCACAACCACTGGCGCGCCAGCGTCGCCGCGCAGGAAATATAATTTCAGGACCAGCGCGAATGAGCCCGCGAGCGCGAGCACCGTGATCCAACCTGGAAGTTTGCTTTTCACGCGCAACGCGCAGCACAAGCCGGTCAACACAACGGAAATTGCGGGAAGCAAAAGTATCCAGCCGGTCCATCCAAGTTCAGGCGATGGGATGGCATTGACAATGGCGGTGACCACGGCGTGCGCTGGTGAATCTGCGTGTGTGTCGGTGATTGAAAGCATTGGAATCATTCGTGCAACTCCGACCACGCCTCTGAACTGAGCGTTTCTTTGCGGCGGAACAGAAGAATGACAAGTCCAAGCGCAAGGGCCGCCTCAGCCGCCGCGATGGTCAATATAAAGATGACAAAAATTTGGCCGCCTGTATCCATTCGCATTCTTCCAAACGCAATGAAGGCCAAGGCAGCGGCTTGGAACATAATTTCCGTGCACAAGAACATAAGAATCATGTTGCGTCGCACAAGAAAACCAATAAGTCCAATGGTGAACAACAATGCGCTCATGGCCAGCGTAATGGTGACCGCATGTGAAGCGCCAAATTGACTGACCGCTAAAAGATGTGTCATTGGCGGGCTCCGGGAGTTGCGCGTTCGTGCTCTGGAACATCAAGCACAATGCGGCGAAGACCGGCGGCGTCGCGCGCTTCGTCCTCTCCAAATTCAATTTGTCGACGCGCCAGAACGACCGCGCCAAACATAGCCATGAGCAAAATAATGCCGGCCAATTCCAGACTGGCTGGATATCTGGACACCAGATCAAGCCCAACCATTTGCGTGTTGTCGATTTTGCCCGCGGCATCCACCGCGACATTTTTCACTGTGCCGTCCGCTTGCGTCACTTGGGTTTGCACAATGCTGCCTTGAATCGCGGCGTTTGGCGCAACTGCCACGGACACGGCGGTGGGATCACTGCGCTTGACAATATTTAATAAATGCTTGGGCATCATCACCAATGCGTCCGCTTGTTGGCGCGCCACTTTTTGTTCAAGGCTTGACTCCGCAAGAACAGCGGTGTTTGGAATGCGCTCAACAACTGCGGCCAGCGTGCCCAGCAAAATAAAACCAACCAGCACCGCAGCCATGGGCTCGCGCGGAACGCGGTCGTAATCGCCGTCATCATCAATGTGACCAATGGAGTCGCGCGGACCTTGATCAGCAAGCATGAGCACAAACATGTAGGTGATTAAGATTGCGCCGGCGTAAACAATAATGAGCGCAAATGCCATGAATTCCGCTTGTAAAAGCAGGAAAATGACGGCGGAGGCAACCACGGTGACAATGAAATACAGCGCCGCGAAAACGGGACGCGGATGCGTGATCACGCGCACGGCCGCGTACAAGCCAATGACCACCAATGCAATAAGAAGAGCAATTGGAACGCCAGCAGATGGCGGACCCGCAAGTCGCAACGCCTCACTTATAAAAAGTCCCGCGCCAGCCAGCGCAACAACCGCGCCGCCGCGGCGCAGCGAAGGGTTATTTGGTCGCAAAATATAAAGCAGTCCAACTGCTGCGACAGCGCTTGCGATGTAGAAAGGTAGAAGTGGCATTGAGTGTTGGAGGGTGATTCGCGTTCAGTGCGTTTAAATTTAGTGAAGTGAATCGCAGGGATCCTTCCTGCGTTGAGCGAGGGAGAGTATGCGGCGCATGGGCGGCTCGCAAGCAGTGAAAGTGAATTTCTCAAGCCATTTGGATCAATGCATATTTGCTGCAAATTTCAGAATGGTTGTCCGCTGTTTTGCTTACGCTTTGCGTTGATTTTTTTGGCAATGGTGTTGGATATTGGCTGGCGCTCCTCCAGGCATTCAGCGTGCGGGACGCTATTCAACCAACCATGTCCGAGTGGGTTACATTGCCCGCATGAACTCGCAGTGGTGGAAAGTTTTGCCCAACGCCATCACTTCGGTGAGATTGCTTCTTGCCGTAGCAACCCTTGTGCTTTTGGACATTCTCAGTCGAACTCCGCTGATGGATCGCGGCGCGCTGGGTTGGTGGGTGTGCGCAATTTTTGTCACGGCTGCGCTGTCCGATGTGCTGGATGGTTGGTTGGCGCGGCGCTGGAACGTGGTCACCGCGTATGGCCGAGTCATGGATCCATTTGTGGACAAGGTTTTAATTCTTGGAACATTTATTTTCTTGGCGGGGCCGGGGCTTGCGGGTGGAGCGCCCGAATTACGAATTGTTGGCAGCGGCGTCGCCGCGTGGATGGTGGTGGTCATGGTGGCGCGTGAATTGTTGGTGACCAGCGTGCGCGGCTTTCTGGAGGGTTTGGGAAAACCATTTCCAGCGGATCGATTTGGCAAGGCGAAAATGTTGATGCAAAGCGTGGCGGGTCCATGGTGTGTTTTTGCCGCCAGCGAAACATGGATCATGAATTTCGATTTTTGCCGCGTGGGGCATCAAGTGGTGTTGTGGATGGCGGTGGTGCTTACGGCGCTCAGCGGCATTCCAGCGTTGTGGCGTGCGGCAACTTTGTTGCGCGCTCCTGATAATAAAAATCGTAATGACAATTCCAAATGAAGCGGGACCTATTGAGCACCATTGAGAATCAGTTTGAATCTATGGAGACGCAATGGGCTGGTTGAAACAAAGAAGTTCAATGACGGCTCCGGCATTAATGCGTTCGCTGGGAGTTGTGCGTTGGTGCGGCGTGACTGCCTGCGGGCTTGGGCACATGTGGCCGGCATCGGGCACATGGGGAAGTCTGCCGCCAGTGGTTTTAGCAGCATTTTTGGCTTGGTTTGGAGTTTCCCATTCCGTGTGGTTGGCCACCATGTTGGCCGTTGCATTTGTGGCAACAGTGATGTGCTTGGTGTGGGGCGATGCCGCCGAGCGAGCCATTCGCAAAAAAGATCCATCGCATGTTGTGATTGACGAAGTGGCGGGGCAAGCCGTCGCGCTTCTTTTGGTGTGGACTCCCGCGCTCGCCGCAGGTGGCATGGCGTCATTGCATCATGGCTTGATCACCGCAGGCAGCGCATTTCTTTTGTTTCGCGCGTACGACATTCTGAAGCCGCCACCAATTCGCGGCTTGCAGAAATTTCACGGCGGCGCCGGAATTGTCATTGATGATCTTGCCGCGGGGCTCGCCGCGGGACTCACTCAGTTGATATTGCGCGCGCTGTTTGCATGAATCGACGTGAAGATTTCAAAATCGTATTTCCAAAACATGAAAACAAATTTGAATTATTGACCGATTGCATTCGCTTGCTCTTCGCGGTCCATGGTTGATGGCTCGGCTTCCTTCTTGGGCCGAATCAACATCATGCTTACAAAAACATAGATGCTTGTCAGCGCCATCATGCCTGCAAGAGTGACTTGCGTGCCTTCTCTGCCTTGTTGATACAAATCCCACGCGCGATTGCCAAGCAGCAACGCGCCAACAATTGGCATGATCATGGCCAGGTGAATTCCAATCATGCCCACTTTGTAGTTGCGCTTGAGCATGAGGCTCATGATGGTCAGCAATAAACTTAAAATGGCCAAAATGAAAGGCAAAAACGCGGCTCCCCAGCCAGTTTCATTTTGTGTTGTGAGCTTGAACCCCAGCATGGCGGTTCCAAAAAGCAGAATGGAATAACTAAGCGAGATGAGTGCGAACCAAATGGTGCGAAGTGGGGGCATGGATAATTTCCTTTGTTTAGAGCGGGCGATCTTTTCTCATATCGACTTTTGCTTCAAGAACTGTCCGAAGATTGCACATGTACCAGCGCCAACTTTCAGCGTCATTGGCTGCGACCAAGATCATGTCCGAATTGTCAAGAAATGGACCATGGCGATGAATCACGCGCGCACCTTCTTCAGCCTCTGGTGTCACGACCCATTCAATTGGAACCGCATCATCGTCCAAGCCAACGGGCCAGCCCCAAGTGACTTTGCCGCCTGGATCGTAATCAAGAATGGGAACTTCAAATGAGCGGCGGAACTTGGAGTCCCAACCCAACTTCATGGTGCCGCCTTTGCGCAGATCAACTTCAGCGGCAAGCGTGAGCCAACGGGTTAGTCCGTCAGCGGTGGTGAGGCACGCAAAGACATCTTCATGATGAGCCGCGATGGTCTCCTTGAGCGTGATCCAAATTCCATTGTTCTCTTTGCGTACCACAATGAAAGCCTATCTCAGAGTTGCGGTTGTGGCGCGACGACATATGTGGAGTTTGGAATTACGCCACGTCCTTGGATGATTTTTCAGGCGCCGCTGTTTTTGCATTGGAGGCAAAGAAGGATTGCGTGATAAATCCAACAAAACCAAGCACGGTTGTGGCAAATGCCCAGGCTGTAAGCCGCGGCGAATCCGCGCCCCACAATTGAGACAGCCCCCATGAAATCAACAAGCTGCCTGCGGTCGCGGTGACGGCAATCTCGGCGCTGCGGCGCATGAAAAATCCAAGAAACAAACCGGCGACGCTGGCGGCAAGAATGGATGCGCCAAAAAGAGTGCGCTCTGGTGGATCAAGTGTGTTCCAAAATCTGTTGTACGCGTCAAGCGTCTGGTCCTTCAGAGTCAGCGCGTCGCTTCCCTTTGGGGTCCACGCGGCGGCAAGCGCTTCGGTCAGGCCAGCGGCACGATTTTCCGCGATGGCTCTTGCTTGATCGGATGCAATCAAACCACGGTCAATGATGGCGGCGGAAATAATTGCCGCCACAAGCCCCGCGACAATCATGACGGTGATCGCAAGAGCGAATCGATAGGCCAGCAACGCAATGATGACGCCGGCGAACGCGCCGATGATGGCGCTGCCCCAAGGTGGTAGCCAGGCAATGCCCATCCATTCGCTCAGCACAACCCCGGCGGGAATTCCGCCCACAAATCCAGCTACCGCAACCGCGCGTCGAACAATGCGGCCGCCAAATGCCCACAGAACGGCCCCGCTGCCAATCGACAGAAAAGAACCAATCCAAGAAATCGCGAGCATTGGAATAAACACATTCATCTATCGGCTCACGGCTATGCTGATCGCCACTTCATGAATGATTTTGCCTCTCAATCCCGCAAAAAAGATGCCGCAGCAGCGCATGATGTCTCCGCGCACGCGGGTTCGCAATCTGCACATGAGGGTCACATGTCAAATTCTTTAGCCAATGAAAAAAGTCCGTATCTTTTACAACACGCATTCAATCCTGTGCCGTGGTATCCGTGGGGCGACGCGGCCATTGCGCAGGCGCGGCTTCGTGATGTGCCGCTGTTAGTGAGCACCGGGTACAGCACGTGCTATTGGTGTCATGTCATGGAGCGCGAATGTTTTGAGAACCCTGACATTGCGCGTTTGATGGGCGAGAAATTTGTGTGCGTGAAAGTGGATCGCGAGCAACGGCCAGACTTGGACGCGCTTTGGATGACCGCGTGTCAAGTGTTCACGTCCATCACTGAAGGAAGATCAAGTGGCGGTTGGCCGCTGCATGTTTTTCTGGAACCGAAAACGCTGCGTCCATTTTTTGCGGGCACCTATTTTCCGCCAACGCCAGCGCATGGAAGAATTAGTTTTCCTCAATTGCTCATGCGCATGTCGGACGCGTGGCTTCACAAGCGCGCGGACATAGAGGCGCAGGCCAACGAACTCACGCGTTTGGTTGAACAAGATTTGCAACTGGCGCCGCTTCGCAAGCCACTGGATGAGGATATGGAAATTAACACCGTGCGCGCGTTGCTGACATTTCATGACGCGGTCAACGGCGGCTTTGGTGGCGCGCCTAAATTTCCACAGCCATCGTTGCCTTTGTTTTTGCAGGCCACGGCGGGGGAAATGGCTCAATTCGCGCTGGTTCGCACGCTTGATGGCATGGCGCTTGGCGGCGTGCGCGACCAACTTGATGGCGGCTTTCATCGCTACGCCGTGGATGCGACGTGGACCGTGCCGCACTTTGAAAAGATGTTGTACGACCAAGGCCAGTTGCTTTTGTTGTACGCGCGGCAAGCGCATGTGGGTGGCGACGAATTTTTTACGACCGTCACATACGAGCTCGCTGAATTTTTGCTTGACGTCATGCGATTGCCCAGCGGTGGTTTCATGGCGGCTATTGATGCGGAGGTGGATGGGCGCGAGGGCCTGAATTATATTTGGTCCAAGCATGAAGTTACGCGCGCCCTTGAACGCGCCGGTCTTGAAAAAGATGTGCCACTGGCCGTCGACGCGTTTGGACTGAGTGCCTCACCCAATTTTCGCGACCCGCACCATCCGGAAGATGAGCCCAAATTTGTTTTGATACTGCGGGCGCGGCCTCAGGAGCTAGCCACAAAAATGAATGTGGAACTTGCGCAGTGGTGGACGCGCTACAACGCTGTTCGACAAGCGTTGTTAGCGGAGCGCGCGCTGAGGAAATCTCCGCGCATGGACGCCACGCTGATCGCGGGTTGGAACGGTTTGGCTATTGAAGGTCTTGCCGAAGCTGGGCGCTTGTGCAACCAACCGCGCTGGATCGAAGCCGCGGCGCGCGCGGCCGATGACGTGTTTACGCAGTTGCACGCAGCGCCTTCAAGTGCCGCGGCCACGATTCCCAAGACGACTGCACAAAGTGACACGCTGTATCGCTCCGCCAAAGATGGCGTTGTCAGCAGCCCTGGTTTTCTAGAGGATTACGCATGTTTTGCCGCAGGTTTGTTGGCGTTGGCGCGCGCCACAAATGACTCGCGTTGGTTGGCGCATGCCACGGTCATTGTGCAAAGCGCCTGCGAAAAATTTTGGCGTGCGGATTTGGGTTGGGTGGAGGCGCTGGCCAATGACAGTGGACGCATTATTTCCATCAGCGGCATTGATGATGGCGCGGTTCCATCTGGCGCGGGAGTGATCACGCAATGTTTGGTCACGCTTGCGCAGTTGACAAAAAATAATTCGTGGGCGGAGCGCGCTTTCGCAGGGCTTGACCGCGCAAGCGGCGCCATTGCGCAGAAGCCAACTTCGGCGGCGCGTTCCTTGATGGCGGCGCGCGAGTTGCGCGCGTTGTTGCCTGGTCGTGTTCCGGGTGGCGCCGCGCCTTCGCCGGTTCGCATGCAACTTGTCGCCATGAATCATTCGTTTGATGAATTTGAATTACGTCTTGACATTGATGCTGGTCATCATGTTGCGGCGCATGAGATTGCCTCGACTGGCGCCAGTGGGGCAGTTTCTGAAACCGCAATTCCTCCATTAAGCGGACTGGATATTTCCGCGCGCGATAGTGGCGTGACGTTGAAATGTATTTTTCCAAATGCAACCCGTCGCTCCGACGGTTCTCAGTGCTATCAAGGGCGTGTCGTTATTCTTGTCAGCGTGATTACGCCACGACCAACGCCGCGGCCACTGCGACTGGGCGTGCGCATGCAGATTTGCACGGACATCTCATGCTTGGCGCCAGAGGATCGACTGATTGAAGGCTGATTGAAGCCAAATAGACGGCGTATTTGAAATTATAAAAATCTCAATCGCATAGGCAAAAATATTGAAATTGTTGCATGCCGCTTCTTAAAGCCAAAGCACAGTGGATCGCCTGAAACTTTCTATGCTCATCAACCATGAAACGAATCGCGCTTATCTCCACCGGCGGCACCATTGAGAAAACATACGAGGAGCTTGGTGGCACGCTGAAGAACCATGTCAGCGTGCTTGATGTCATGTTGACGCAACTTGAATTGCGTGGCGTTGAATCGGTGACGCGCGTGGCGCTCATGAACAAAGACAGTTTGGAAATGAGCGATGCCGACCATGACTTGATCGCCGCCGAAGTGGTCAAGCAATGTCAAAGCCATGATGGTGTGATCGTGGTTCACGGCACCGATCGATTAGCCCAAAGTGGCGAGCGCACATTGGAGCGCTTGCTTGCCAGTGGCGCGCCAATGAAGCCCGTGATTTTTACTGGAGCCATGCGTCCATGGGAACTTCGTAAGACTGACGCCACTCAAAATCTGACTGAGGCATTGCTTGCCGTGCAAATTGTTTCACCCGGCGTGTATGTGGTCATGCACAATCATGTGTTGCAATTTCCTGGCGTCATTAAAGACTTGGGCAGCATGACGTTTGTGAAAAAATCATAAATTGAAATTCAGTGGGGCAGTGGGTGCGACATGGATCGGTATGTGAGCGTTACATGAGCCTGTCCCGCAGTGGCGCGCATTCACTTTCAAGCGCAATTTTCATCCATCTCGCTCCCAATCATCGCACGCTCGTGCGGATATTTCTTTACACTCGTGCCACCTATGAGCACACCCTATCGAATCGCCCCGATTGAAACCAATGGAATTCCCGCAGGAATTCCATATATCGTTGGCAATGAGGCCGCCGAGCGTTTCTCGTTCTACGGAATGAAAACCATTCTTGTGGTGTTCATGACGCAGTATTTGTTGTCGGCGCAGGGCCAGCCCAACTACATGACCGACACCCAGGCGCGCGAGTGGATGCATCTGTTTGTGGCCAGCGCGTATTTCTTTCCGGTCATTGGCGCCATCATTGCTGACGCGTTCCTTGGCAAGTACGTCACCATTCTTGCGCTCTCCATGGTGTATTGCGCGGGGCATTTGTGTTTGGCGCTGATCGATTTGCCTTCGGGCGCGCTTGCCGCAACGCTTGATCCCAAAGGATGGATGGTTGCTGGACTTGTGCTCATCGCCATTGGCTCGGGCGGAATCAAGCCGTGCGTCAGCGCGCATGTGGGCGATCAATTTGGACACGCCAACAAGCATCTCATAGAAAAAATCTTCGGCTGGTTTTATTTCGCCATCAACTTTGGTTCGTTCTTCTCCACGCTACTCACCCCATGGCTACTTAAAAATTACGGAGCAGGTTGGGCCTTTGGAGTACCTGGAATTTTAATGGCGTTGGCCACCCTGGTGTTCTGGATGGGCCGCAACAAATTCACGCACATTCAGCCGCGCGGCTTGCGATATTTTGGCGAGACCTTTGGCATGTCGGGATTGAAATCCATCTTCAAGTTGGTTCCACTGTATTTATTCGTGGCCATGTTTTGGTCGCTGTATGACCAAGGCGGCTCCGCGTGGGTGGAGCAAGCGCAGCAAATGAACTTGGACTTTATGGGCATCATTTGGCTTGAAAGCCAAGTGCAAGCCATCAATCCACTGCTGATCCTTATTTATATTCCGCTGTTCGCGTATGTGATTTATCCACTGGCGTCCAAGGTTTTTAAACTCACGCCGCTACGAAAAATTTTGATTGGCTTCGCGTTGACGGTGGTTTCATTCTCCATCGCCGCATATGCGCAGGGCTTGATTGAAAAAGAAGAGGCGCATTTTGACGAGACCATTCTTCCCATGGTGTTGCGCGGTGATGTGGATGTTGCCGCCACATGCAAAGCCATGCGGCTTGAGGAACATAATGCCTGCGCGGTGGAATTGGAAACTGTCTGCGCGCAACCACAAGACAAGTCCAGCGACAAGCCGCCATACGCCGCCATGGCCAAGCCCATCATTAAAGCTGGCGTGGCCGTTCTGAAGGATGGTTCCACGCAACGCGCCAATTGGCCAACGGTGGGTTGGCAACTTCTTGCGTACATGGTCATCACCGCCGCCGAGGTGTTGGTGTCCATCACATGTCTTGAGTTCAGCTACACGCAGGCGCCACCACAAATGAAGTCGCTCATTATGAGTTTCTCTTTGTTGTCGGTATCGCTGGGAAATTTATTCACCGCCGCGGTGAATCGATTCACCATGGATGCCAATGGCAATTCAACTCTGGTTGGAGCCAATTACTACTGGTTTTTCACGAAATTAATGATTGGCGCCACAGTGCTGTTTATCTTTGTCGTCGTGCTGTACAAGCCGCGTGAATATTTGCAGGACGATCCCAACGCGGCGCCCGCGCAGTGAGTGGCTCGAGATTTTTGTGAGCATCGATCCGCACCACGCCAATGCCGCGCAACGTTTGATCTGGCTTCGGCGCCCGCCGCGAATTATTGTGGGCAGCGAGCCCTTTATCGCGGCGTGTGAAGCGAATCTCATTGATGACACGTGGAGCGAATTGTGCCAACGCAATCCCAAGCTCAGCGACGGTCCGGTTTTTCATGTTGTGGGTGTGCATCGCGATGGTCATGGTGGCGCGACCATTCATGTCGCGCGAACCACCTATCGCATGAACGCGGTGCGACTTGCAGGAATTCAAAGTGGATTTGTGGGCCTTGGCACTCGCGCGATCGCGCACTGGAATGGAAAGTGCTTGGTGGGTTTACGCGCGGCAAATTGCGCCAGCTATCCCAATCAGTGGGAGTTCGCGCCCGCGGGCAGTGTTGAGCCGGATGAAGACCCCGCGGTTGGCATTGAGCGCGAATTGTTGGAGGAGTGTGGCGTGCAAGCTAAGAGTCGCGCCATCGCACACGCTTTGTTCCTTGATCCAGTTGTTGCCACGTGGGAAATTGCGCATGAACTTGCCATGATTCAACCGCCCGACGCGCCGCCAAATTGGGAATATCAAAAACTTGAAATGGTTTCTGTTGCGGACATGCCGGAGCCCATGTCCGCCTGCACTCGGCAAATGCTTGAAATTGCCCTGCGAATTGTTGGAAATTCAGCTACTCAGAACATGCGGTGAAATACAAGCGCGCACTGTGAGTACAAGTTCGTGCATGCAATCAGCGACAATGAAAATTGAATGTGAAGTTCAGCGCGGTGAGATTTGATCTGCGGATGCGAGATTCAAATCGGATGGCGGCATCGAATCCACCCATCGCACAACACCCAACTTGTTTGAAATAATTTGGCTGGCAGTGCGTCGCAGAACAATGGCCGCTTGTTCGTTAAACGTTGCGTCCACGCTTCCCAGCATTTCGCCAGGGCTGAGTAAATCCACAAAGTTTTTACTCTTTGCGATCAGCGAAAGATTGCTTCCTGTCATCTTCAGTTGCATGTCCGTTTCACCAGGCGTTCCGCGTGGCCATGCAAATCCGCCGCCACCGTACATGCCGACCTCGCCCTTGGAAAAAACAAGAAGTCGAATGGACACATTAGTGGTGGTGGGATCAAGTGGCGTGTAGCCAGGTCGCGGCTCCCACAACAATTGAATGTTGATCACTTGTCCAGTTAAGTCACCACCCGCGGCAAGTTCCTCGGGCGTGAAATCGCTCAGGAAGAATGTGGTTTGCGCTGGCT
>CAJACJ010000487.1 GCA_903938205.1 uncultured bacterium | reverse complement strand
GCGTAGGCAAGTCCGTACCAACGAATTCCAAAGTTGCCGCCCATGCGCAGTGCGAACGGCGTGCTGGTGTGCAACAAACTTTCTGCGAGCAGGTGCGTCATGCGGATCGCAATTTATTTCACCCACGACGCGGGAACATTGCCGTGCGCGGCAATAATGCGGCTGCGGATTCCTCCGCGACCCTTCCAGTCGGTGATGATTTGCATCCAGCGCGGACTCATGGCGCTTGCCAAGTCGTCACGAATTCGGTTGGTCACGGCTTCGTAGAAAATGCCGTCGTTGCGAAAACTTTGGTAATACATTTTCAGACTTTTCAGTTCAACGCACACCGCTGCGGGCTCGTAGCGCAGCGTGACGTTTCCAAAATCGGGGTGACCGGTCTTGGGGCACACGCTGGTGAACTCCTCGCTGATGTGTTCAATCACAAAGGGCGAGTCGCTGGGGGAGTCAAAAAATTCAAGGCATTGTGGGTTGGGCATTTCAAAATCGTAGCGGCAAGACGCGTGATGCGTGAATGTCGCGTATGCGCATGGTCACGGCGCAATCGTCACGATTGAGTTTGGCTCAGTCAGCAACTCGTACACCATTTCTACATCTTGCGGCAACATGCGCACGCAACCCATGCTCGCTTGCTTGCCAATGGAGCCCAAGTCGGTGGTGCCGTGAATGCCGTAGCCCTCAAAGTTTTTGTTGTGCGGCTCGATTCCCTTCAAGCCAATCCAGCGCTCGCCGATTGGATTCGCCGGGTCGTTGCTTTCAAAGTGTTGACCCGTTCGTGGATTGCGCCACTCGGGATCAATCAGTTTGCTTCGCGGACGAATGGCGAACGCTCCAGTTGGAGTGCTGTTGAATTCACCAAGCGCAATTGGATAACTGGCCACCATTACGCGGCCAGGACCGTCACCTTCGAAAATGTTCAGACGGAATTCACTCTTGCGAACTTCGCCGTGAAAAGCGCCAGTTGGTGTTTTTAAAACTTGCCCAATGCGAATCGATCGCTCGGTTGGCAAATGATTGATGCGTTGCAGAAATCTCCACTCGCAATCCAAGTTCAATGACTTGCGAATGTTTGAAAGCGAATCGCCTTCTTTCACCGTGTATTGCTTTGCGTATGGATCATTCGCTAAAACGCGTTCGCTGAACGTCAGCATGATGTTGACCTTGTTGATGGCGTCGTACGCCTTCAAACGATCAGTGGTAGTGGTGGCTGAACCTTCAAGAAGTCGAGTCAGTGACGCACGGGCGGCGACAGGATCCGTGTCCACTTGCGCTAACGCCGCTTGAAGCGCGGAGTTTGCAGATGCAATTTCATCCGCGGTGATTACCGGCTCGGTGTTGGCGTCGGCACTTTGCTGCGTGATTGGCGTTGCGTTTTGCGCCGAAGTTTGCGATGCGGCTTTGGCCGTTTGATTTTGATTTGCTTTTGGTTTTGCATCGCCGATGACAGTGGTCGCAACTTGCGGCGCCATTTCAGGAACATCATTGACAGGCTCAATCGCCACCACTGGCATTTCCGTAATGGGAGTCGCAGGTGGACCTTCCACTCGCAGAGCGGGATTCACAGTGCGAATTTCGTCCGCGGGCACTTCAGATTGCGAACCAAAGAAGCGCCAGCCAAGCCAACCAAACACAATGACCAAACCCAAGAGCGCGAACAATTTCCACCCACGGCGACGAATGCGTCGACCATCGCTTGACATCATGCGCCGACCATCTGAACGAATGCTTTGACTAGAAAGAACCATGCGAGAATCCTTGAGTTGGAACCGGATTGAAAATTGTTTGCGACAACAGAGATGTTATATCGGCAAAATGGGCTGTGATTGAGCAACTCTTTGCGCATCGCTGACCAACCATTTTGTGCGGCAATCATGCGCTTCCATAGGCACGATTTCCACAATGCGCCGCGCGTCGCTGACGCCCACGGTGAGAGTGCGCGCATGAAGTCGCGCAAGAAATCGATCGTAAAAACCGCCGCCGCGTCCAAGGCGCCCACCGCGCGCGTCAAACGCAATGCCGGGCACCAAGACAATATCCAGCGCGTCCACATCAAGGGGCGTCCATGCGCTTGGACTTTTCACGCCCATGGAATCCACTGTGAAATGTTCATCACTCAGCGACGCCACGGCGCCAACTTGAATGGTGTCGCCATCCACAATTGGAAAAGCAATTTTGGCGCCGCGCTCAAAGGCCTGGCGCAAGGCTGGCAGAACGTCTGGCTCGCTTGGCAAAGCCATGAATCCCATAATGACGCGCGCGCCATTCCACTCTGGCCATTGCTGCAAATTGCTGCAAACCTCCGCAGAAACATTGGCGTTGGCTAAAACGCCCTTGAATTGCTTTCGAAGATTGGATTTCAAGTCAGGAATCATTTTTGTGCTTCAGTTGCGCGCGGAATGTGTCGACAAGTTGGGGGTGGAATAGAACCCACTCATGCTGTTACTCTTACTTTTCGGTATCTGGTTTGTGGGCGGCGCAATCATCTTTTTGGAGACCTCATCATGTGTGGCATTGTTGCATATATCGGTAAACGACACGCCTTGCCAATTTTAATTGAGGGTCTCAAGCGCCTTGAGTACCGCGGTTACGACTCCGCGGGAGTGGCCATTTTGGATGGCAAGATGGAGATTGCCAAGAGCATTGGACGCGTGCGAAAGTTGGAGGAATTAGTGGAGAAGACCGGCGGATTTCAGGGCACGATTGGAATTGCCCATACGCGCTGGGCCACCCACGGTGGCGTCACCGATCGCAACGCGCATCCGCACTGTGACGACAAAAAACTTGGCCACAACATTGCAATTATTCACAACGGCATCATTGAAAATTATTCCAGTCTGAAAAAATACTTGGAGGAGAAGGGTCACACCTTTGAGAGCGAGACCGACACCGAAGTCTTGGCGCATTTGATTGGCGAGTTATACAAGGGCGACTTGGAGAAAGCCGTTCAGGCGGCGCTTCGCGAGGTGACCGGTGCCTACGCCATTGCCGCAATTTGTAAGAGCGAGCCCGATGTGTTGGTGGTGGCGCGCAAGGGCAGTCCGCTGATGGTGGGCGTTGGAAAAGATGAATACATTGTGGCCAGTGATTCAAGCGCGATTGTTGCGCACACCACGCAGGCGTTCACGCTTGCGGATTACACCGTGGCCAAACTTACGCGCGATAGTTTCCGCACTTC
>CAJACJ010000486.1 GCA_903938205.1 uncultured bacterium | reverse complement strand
GTTTTTCAAGAGCGACCCAACCCGAGTCGCCACCAGCGATGAGATGATTGACATGTGGAGCGAGTGGCGCAAGCGTTGGCCTATTCGATCCATTGAGGATGGTCTTGGTGAAGATGATTGGAGCGGATGGCAATCGCTCACAACGCGCCTAGGAAAAACAACTCAACTTGTTGGTGACGATTTGTTTGTGACTAATCCCAAGTTTCTCTCGCGTGGCATCGTCGAGCATTGCGCGAACGCCATTTTGGTCAAGGTAAATCAAATTGGAACGCTCACGGAGACACTAGAAGCCGTTGCCCTTGCGCAAAAATCTTCTTTCAATGTCATTCTGAGCCACCGCTCAGGTGAAACAGAAGACCACACCATTGCTGACTTGGCCGTGGCCACAAATTGCGGTCAAATTAAAACCGGCGCACCGTGCCGTAGTGATCGCACCGCTAAATACAACCGATTGCTTCGCATTGCCGAGGAACTTGGGGCACGCGCACAATTTGGCGGATCCTCCCTTCGCTAAACACCCAACCACTATTTCTATTTTTCACTCTTTCAACTTTGGTGTGCAATCAGGAAATAATCAACTGGCCCGCTGAAATCATTTCAAGCCACTGTGTGAAACACCATGTCAAACCCAATTGATCCAATAGAACAACTGGAACTAAAAAATATTCCCTCCCAAGTCATCACCAAGTTGCTCATGGTGTCTCGGCGCTTATCGGAGTCCAGCGAACTTTCTGTGGTGCTTTCCACAGTCATTGACGCGTTGAGGGATTTACTCAACGCCGAACGCGCGACCGTCTTTGAATATGACGCCGAAGCAAATGAACTCTTCACACAAGTAGCCCATGGAATTTCAAAAACTGGTTCAGGCGTTATTCGCATTCCCGCAAATCGAGGCATCGCCGGCGCGGCGGCTCAATCCAAAGAACTCATTCACATTCCCGACGCCTATGCGGACGAGCGCTTTAACCAAAATATAGATAAAACGACGGGATTTCGCACGCGCAACATCCTTGCGCTCCCGCTGATTGATCACGAAGGCGGACTGGTTGGCGTGGCGCAGGTGCTGAATAGTTGCCATGGACCGTTCACCGATCAAGATCAAGAAATCGCGCTTGGTCTTTCCGCACAAGCGGCGGTCGCCATTCGTCGCGGTCGACTTATGGAAGATCGCATGGCCCGCGAACGCATGGAGCGTGATTTACAAGCCGCACGTTCGATTCAACAAAGCTCATTTCCAAGCGCGTTGCCGCCAATGCAATATTGGCAAGTAGCCGCGACAGGAATTCCCGCCGAGCAATGCGGAGGCGATGCGTTTGATGTGATTCCACTTGTCAATAATGTGATCGTCGAACCCGATGAATTTCCAGATGAAATTGTGTTACTGGTTGCGGACGCCACGGGTCATGGAATTGGGTCAGCACTATCGGCAATGCAAGTGCGCGGAATGCTGCGCATTGGACTTCGTCTGAAGCAAGGGGTTCGAAGAATTGCCGAAGAAGCCAATCGACAACTCTGTCAGGATTTACCCGCGGGGCGCTTTGTGACGGCCTGGTATGCCCGAATTTCCCTACACAACGGTCAAGTGGAAAACTACGCGGCTGGCCAAGGACCAATCATGCACTATCGCCGGCGTGAAGATGATTTTATTATTTTGCCCACCGACGATGCTCCACTGGGAGTCATGATCGATGAACCCAATCCCCATTCAACCGTGATCACCATGCAACCCGGCGATCTTTTGATTGCCTTAACCGACGGGTATTACGAATCCGAAGGCACCGATGGTACTCAATATCAGGAACAACCCGTGATGGATTTGGTGCGCAAGCACAGAGATGAATCACCCAATTTTATTTTGAAAGCCATCTATCAATCACTTATGGATTGGACAGCCGCCGCGCCCGCGGCCGATGATCGCACAGCAATTATTCTTAAACGACTTGTGAAATAAGTGCCTACTCATTTCCGAGCTACCGCTGCTTTGGAACTTTCTAAAAAACGGAAACCCATATAGTCACTGACCCAATGTTGGCAAGCAGGAATTTATTTCGCGCGCAGTCGCAACACTCCGTCGCGCAGATCCGCAGGATTGTCGAGCGCATCCATAAAAGCATGCACAAGTTTTTTGGATCCAGGCATTTGTTTTTCTATATTGATCAAACTCTCGCGGCACTCGTGAAATTTGCAGGCAGTGAACAACCGAACCATTGATTCAGTTGCGGCAATGCGCGCTTGCGGGTCAGCCTCAAGACACACTTCATACAAATCAATAGGAATAGTTTGTCCAACCACCACCACGCGACCGAGCGAAAGCAGAGCTAAACCCGAGTCTTTTGCCAACTCCGCTGTTCGACCGTCAATCAAAATAGCGGTTCCAAATTGCTTGTTGGCGCTCTCCAAACGCGCCGCCAAATTTCCGGAGTCGCCAATCATTGTGTAATCGTTCAAGTCGGGCGGCGCACCGCAATCACCAATGACCACTTTGCCCGTGGCCATTCCAAGTCGCAACGAAACAAGTGGCAAGCCTTGTCGATCTGGCCTCTTGCCAATTTCAGTCACAGCTTTCTGACACGCTAACGCTGCCTCAATCGCCAAACGCCCCTGCTCGGGTTCCTCACCAAAGGCGCTCCAGAACGCAAGAATTCCGTCGCCAAGAAATTTATTCACATACGCTCGGCGGTCCGTCAACTCCTTGGTCATTGCGCCCATGTACAAATTCAAGGTGCTCACCACCGCTGGTCCACCCAGAACTTCACTGATGCTTGTGAACCCAGCCAGATCTCCAAACAAAATAGTGGCTTCACGCTCCACGCCACCCATGGACAACGCCATTGGATTTTTGGACAACATTTCAACCAATTGAGGCGACACGCGCGCGCGAAATTGCCGAGTGACTCGTTGCTTTTCACGCTGCGTAATCACCGCCACCACCACCGTGGTGGTGATCCACGCGCCAAGTCCGCTTGTCACTGGGGCAGCTAAGGGACAAATCCATTGACCCAAGTCAAAGCCCCCAACGCCCAACACACCGACGTATAAACCCAACACCATAAACACTACAAATGCGCCAATTCCAGCACCAAATCGTGCGCCCGTGAGCGTGGATATGAGCCCAAGAAAAACAATCGCCAGAGGTCCAACCCAATCTTGCGCGAATTCCAAATAGCGCTTATTCAGGACCATGTCGGCCACGGCAATGTGACAGAAAACTCCCGGTGTACGCGGCCCAAAAATAGTGTTGATCATGTCAGCCATAACGCCAGTGGCGGTAAAACCAACAAAAACTAATTTGCCGCCAAGGATCTTGTGCAATTCCTCATCACCCTTGGCCAGCGCGGTGGTTCCTTCTTGCAATGCCTTCTCAGCACTCAGCCATTCTTGAACCCCACTTACTATTTTGACTGTCTCTTTTGGCAAATCGGGATCATTTGCATCATCTTTGTACAAATCCCACAAGTCCAAAAACTCCTTTTTTATATCTTGTATGGTCGCCTTCTCAAACCACTCTTTGGATTTACCCAACGGGCTAGCCACCACAATTTTTTCACCCGTCACGGAATCATTGCTCTCTTGAGTATCTGATGGAGGAAATGCAATCTCGCCCCCCAACACGCGCAAACGATCCGTCTGCTTCGCTAATTTTTGGCGCTCGCGCGCTTGCTCAATCAATCGACCAATGCCAACAGTTGCGTTGCGACCCTCTTTGCTTCCGTAGCCAGAAAGAAGTTGCGTAGGCCAATCCAACAACAGTTGTCCATTCTGCAGTGGAATATTAAATTGCTTTAGTTGCAATTGTTCCTGAGTGGGCTCGGCATCTTTCACGGTTTGATCCTGAAACGCCAACGCTGCCGCTAATCCAAATTGAGGAGCCAATCCATAATCGCTTGGAAAATACGGTAAAATTCGGCGCGATTTGCCGTCAAATTGATCTGGTTCCGCGTTCACCACTCCAGCCGTATGAGCGGCCTTGGCAATCAATGGAATGGGTGGCAAATCTTGCGGTGTGCCTTGTGATGTGACGTCCGCCAAAAATGTCCCTTCAAGGGCGCGCCAACTTTCGCTTCGCAACCAAACGCGTTCCAAAGTCTTACGCTCCGCAATGTCTCCCACGTGGTCTGAGTTCGCGCGACCGCCAAGCATCACGGTTACAAACTCATCAAGTGACTTGGGGAACTTGCCATCTTTACGCAATCGCTCCAAAGTCATCAAGGCAGCGAAACCCTTTAACGCCGCGGGTCGCTCAAGCACTCTGGACTTGTAGGGTTCGACTAAACCCGCTTCAGCAATGATGACATTGATATCTCTGTTCATTCCAGATGCGACAGCTGTTGTCAATGCAGAAAGTTGCGCTTGCCCAAGCGGAGTTTCCCAAACTGGGTCCAACACTTTTTCCTCGCGCATCGCCAAAGCGACTACAGATTTGGAATGGCTCATGGCAGCCGCCAAATCCGCGTCACCCGTAGTGTCATCCTCTGGCTCAATAAATAAAATGTCGTATGCAATGGTCTTGGCGCCTGCGCGCGTCATTTCATCAGTTGCTTGCGCAATGAACGATCTTTTCCAAGGCCAACGACCAATCGTGTCCAGGCTGGAATCATCAATAGCAACCAGCGCGAGTTGCTCTCCGGGATTCTCCTCGTGCCAACGTCCATATCGAAATCGAAGATCAATGGTCAAGTCTTCCAGCCAGCGAAATTCACCAAATGCGTTCAATACAAGCACAATCACTGTGATTATGCAGCCCAACACAATGGCAAAAGAACGCGGGTTTCTCACCCACGCAGTCTATAACAATTTAAAAAGTTCTATGAGCCTGCTGGAGTGAAATCGCAACCTTACACGAGTATTGCTCATGATGCGATTTTTTAAGGCCCGTTGTTCCGACCATTCTCTTCACGTAAATTGTAATCAGACTGGGCTTGAGAATAATTAGACTGAATCATGCTGCCATTGGTCGCGACATTCAACATTGCCGTGTTTGCCGCCAACTGAATTGTTGCTGCTCGCGCCATCTGAGTTGCGACTGCATTC
>CAJACJ010000485.1 GCA_903938205.1 uncultured bacterium | reverse complement strand
TAAGCGTACGTTCGTCGGAGATCACTTCGCTGCGATATTTATATGCAAAAGCCAAACTCACCAAGGCGCTTGGCGACGGCGATGTGGAAGTGCGCTGGGTAGCGATTCCACCAAACTGGAAACCACTCAACGATGCGTTCTTTGATCAAGCCACCATGCGCAATTTGTCCGATGAAGGCAAGCGCGTTGGTGCGGATGTCAATTCATGGATGACCACGGCGCCGTGATGCCACTTGCAACGCGTTACTGAATTGAATTCAAACAATTCAGTTTGCGAAATATGTCATCGCTACGATATAAAAATGTTAAGACACAAAATGCGTGCCGCATGCTTCACCTTCGCGGGAATCGGAGGATCGATCATCTTGTTCACTCAGATCGCCGCGCTGAATTACTCCCCGGCAAAACTGCAATCAACGCCGTACCCCGCTCTACAAGTGCCAGCGCACATTGTTCCCGTGCCCAACACGGTGAGTCCCGAGTTGCAAAAATTAATCGCCGCTCCTTGCGATCCTTTGTGGAAAGTTGCGCCAACAAGCAACGCTCAATGGAAGTCGCTTGTCGCCGCGGATGCCGCAGCCGTCATTGCAACGCTGCCGCAGATACGTGACAAATTAGATGTGAAAGTTGAAGCAATAAAAATTGCGGGAGTAAATGTTTTCATGGTCACGCCAAACAGTATTCCCCCAGAAAATCAAAATCGACTTTTGGTGCATGTGCATGGCGGCGGCTATGTGTTTGGTCCAGGCGAAGCGGGAACATTGGAAGCGATTGAGATGGCTGGGTACGGACATTTCAAAGTGATCTCGGTTGACTACCGCATGCCGCCCGACTTTCCGTTTCCAGCCGGGCTAGACGATGCGATTGCAGTATGGAAAGTTGCGGTGACCATGGCGAAGCCAGAAAATATGGGGATAGTGGGAAGCTCCGCTGGCGGCGGCCTGGCGTTGGCCATGGTGTTACGCGCCAAGCAAGAGCACTTGCCAATGCCTGGCGCGATCGCGGCCGGCACGCCGTGGGCGGACTTAAGTAAAACAGGCGACACCTATTTTTCAAACCAAATGCTTGACAACATATTGGTCTCCTATGAGGGCGCACTTGAAGCAAGCGCCCTGCTCTATGCGAACGGTCATGATCTCAAAGACCCTTTGATTTCACCTGTTTATGGCGACATGCATCATTTTCCGCCAACCATTCTTACCACTGGAACGCGCGATTTGTTTCTCAGCAACACGGCGCGCGTGCACCGCAAGTTGCGTCAATGCGGCGTTGAAGCTGCGCTACATGTGTACGAAGGAATGTCGCACGCCCAATTCTGCATAGACCCATTTGCACCTGAGTCGAAAGAGGCATTCTTGGAAATCGCGAATTTTTTTAATGCCCACTTGGGCAAGTAAATGTTTAAGGTGTGGCGCCTCTGTCAGAGCGCTTCCAACCTTATGGAAGCGTGGTCTGCTGCGCGTAAAAAAGGTTGCGCAACAACATTGCAATGACAATAAAAAATACTCTGGAGCCAATTTCAATCACAAAATTTAAATCAACAAGTGTTGGCGAAAATGCGATCGCGCGTCGGATTTGATGGTCAATGTGGGTGTATCGATGCATACGCAATAGCAACTCGTGCGTATCGCCATTCGTGATAGGTTCCGCCGCCCTCTCCAATTGCTTGTTTAATTCATCTAACTCATTCTGTTGCAACTTCCGCAGCCATTTATTCATTGAGTGTTGCGGTAGCAAAATGGTTGGAAGAGTCAGAATCAATATCACACCGAACGTGATGACATTAAAAATGCTTAACCAATCACCTTTCTTTCCAGGCGTGACATACTCCAATAAAATCACTCCCGCAATCAATGGGATAGAAAATGTTCCCCATATTTGCCATAAAAGTGTATTGAAAGGCGCAAGAGATTTTTTGCCTTCTTTAAAAATAAAGCCCGTCTTCAAAACAAGGTCACGATTCATGCGCCACGTGAAAGCACAAATTCCAAATGTGCACAGCGCGCTTGCGCCACCTAAGAAATACATCACCAATGGAATAAGGGCTGTGTTCAATCGCGAATCGAAGAGTTCATATGCGGAACCCTCTTGGGCGCTCGGCGTTAAAAAACTAAATGGAAGCGTGACCAGAATCAAAACCAGGGCGATTGGCCAAAACATGCGCATGAGTGTTTTGCGTGTCTGCTCATGGAATACGGCAATCTCTTGGTTGGTATTGGCAAGCCACGGAGTAATACTTGACCAGATTTTCTCCACTCCAAGCGGTGTTTTTCCCATGACGTACGCCGAGAAAGCGATCAACCCCAGCGTGATTGACCAATTGTGGTCACCAAGAAATTCCAAAATGACGCCCGCATAAAATGCCGCGGCCGCACAAGCGGCGTATAGAACGCAAAACAACAATGTGGCCTGCAACCAGATTGGCAACTTCACCCGCGTGGCGATCATGTCATGCCAAAGCCATGGAACGCGTTGAAGAACAGACATGATTTTCATGGCGGCAATGTACTTTCAATTGCGTTCATTCACGATCGCTTTTTGATACACAATTTGCTCGGGGAACGCTTGCACATTTCATTTTGGATTTACATTTCAACCTTGAACAGATTCCGCAATCCACACTGTAGCTGCATCTGAAATGTCACAACATCTTGTTGCAATATTTCGTTTTTTCTAGGCCGCACTGATCACGCAAACCCATCCAATTAACGCACCGGAATAGTGAGCACCGGCGATGGTCCCAC
>CAJACJ010000484.1 GCA_903938205.1 uncultured bacterium | reverse complement strand
GCCGACATTCGCGCCACCGATGAAGCGGTGTTGAAATTATTTCCGCATGACAAATCGCTGGCGCGCTGGATTCACATGGCGCAAGAGCGCGTGGCTTTCCAAGGTTTGCCCGCACGCATTTGCTGGCTTGGTCTGGGCGAGCGCGCCAAGGCCGGACTTCGCTTCAACGAAATGGTTGCAAATGGCGAGGTAAAAGCCCCAATTGTGATTGGCCGCGACCATCTTGATTGCGGCAGCGTTGCCAGTCCAAATCGCGAGACAGAAGCCATGCTTGATGGCACCGACGCCGTGAGCGATTGGCCGCTGCTGAACTTTGCGGTGAACATTGCAAGCGGCGCCAGTTGGACAAGCTTCCATCACGGCGGCGGAGTTGGAATTGGTTTCAGTCAGCACGCGGGCCAAGTTGTTGTTGCCGATGGCACCCCACTGGCCGCGCAACAACTGGAGCGCGTGCTCACCAACGATCCAATGATGGGCGTGTTCCGCCACGCGGATGCGGGCTATGAACTAGCCAAGGAATGCGCCGTGAAACTTGGCGTGCAGATTCCAATGCAGAGCTGATTTTCAAAATACAATTTCTATCCGCGCACTTTGTATTTGAATGTTCCACGCCGCTTTCATGCCGTGCATTTTTTCACAACATGTATGCACGCAATGAAACTTCTCGCTACACACTGGCCGCAGCGCGGCGCAATCGATCAAGCACGGCGAACCACAAACCGTCTTGGCCTTGCGGCTCCTCAATGACAATGTGAGTCAGCCCGGAAATTTCCGCCTCGCGCAACTTTGAATACAACATGCGCGCGTACGCCGACGCGTCGGTTTGCATTTGAATGCCAATGTGCGGCGCCGACACCCGCGCGCTCTCAAGGGTGAGCACCGCGGCGGGCTCCGTAAGCGTGGCCAGAAAAGATTCCAGCCGGTTGGACGGCACCAACATGGTTGGAATTTTTGGCGCGTAGTGAATCAGCCGCGTGCCTGGACTCACGCCTTGGCCAATGCCCTGCGCAACTTCCACCGCGCCCAACACGCGCGAAAGTGACTCCAGCGTGATCGAACCCGGCCTGCGAATCACAGGCTTTTCACCTGTTAAATCAAGCACAGTGCTTTCAATACCAAAGTTGGCGCGGCCGCCTTCAAGCACCAACAAATCGTCTTGCTCCGGAAAATCCCCCATCACATGTTCGGTGGTTGTGGGCGAAATATGTCCTGAGCGATTCGCGCTTGGCGCGCTGATGGGCCCATCAAAGGCGTACAACAACGCGCGCGCAACGGGATGCATGGGCGAACGCACGGCGATGGTTTGCAAACCCGCGGTGGCCTCGTCGGGCACATCAATGGCCTTGTTCAAAATCATGGTAAGCGGACCGGGCCAAAATTTTGCGGCCAGTCTGCTGCAGCGAAGGTCCCAACCAGACACAAGCGTGCGCGCCTCCACGGCGTCAAGCACGTGCGCGATCAACGGATTGTCCGATGGCCGCCCCTTGATTTCATAAATCAATTTCAAACCGTCCACCGCAAAAGTGCTAGCGCCAAGACCGTACACAGTCTCTGTTGGAAATGCGACCACGCCGCCCGCTTCAATGCGCGCCGCCGCCTCTTCAACGCCATCGTGATTACTTTGCAATAGTCGTGGCATTTTTTGTGGACCCATCATTATCGGGATCAAACACATTCAACTCAATGCGGTTCATTTGCAAACCCGTTCCCATGTTCATCCACAGCGACGCGATGGCGTTGTTGTATTCAACCATGGAAAGAATTTCCTGATTTTGGGCGCTGGCCAATTCGTTCTGCCGCTGAAATTTCAAACTGAGAAACTCCGGAGTCAAGCTGGGAATAGTTTGCTCATCCACCATGAGCGCGCGCATATTTTCCGCTTGCGCCAAACGAAACGCGCGCGTCTGCTCAATCAATCGATATTGCGTATCAATGTTGCGCAGCGAATCTTTCACCAAGTACACAACCTGCTGAATGGCGGCGCGATAGGTAATGACGGCCTTGGAACGCTCCAAGCGCGACCTGCGATAATTGGCTTCTGGACCGCGATTTCCAATCGGTTGACTGAAATTGGCGCCCACCAAATAGCTCATAAAATTCGCCGCGCCAACCTCGCTCCAGGCGTCGCCATAATTTCCGTTCTGCTGATCCATGCCTTGAAATTGCAACTGCGCCGTCAAGTTCAGCGAGGGCAAGCGACCGTTGTCGGCAACCACTTGACGAATGCTTGCGTCATCAACGCCAAGCAATGCCTGCGTGATAATTGGACTTTGATCCACGCCAGTTCCAATGGCGTCCTTCAATGAAAATGCAAGCGGTTCATCAACCATGAAATCCGTGGGCACGATCATGGTCTCGTCGCCAACTGGAAAATTGGAATCATTCAACAGCACTTTTAATTTATCTACGGCCGCGGTCACATCGCGTTGCGCGCGGATCACTTGGCTCTTGCGATCCTCCACCTTAGCCACGGCGTCCGCGTAGTTTGCAAGTGTTGCGTCAAAGCTGCGTCGCTTGGAAAGCACATCGCGTACCTCAGTGCCCACCTTCACAAGCCACTGCGCCGTCACCACGCGTTGGCGCGCCAGAACCACTTGCCAATAAGAGGCCTCCACATCGCGACACAATATGAGCAAGTTGGCGCGCAACTGTTGCAAACTGCGCCGATCATTGTTGCGCGCAAGGCGAATGCCCGCCATGTTCACATCACTTCCAAAACCACGTAAAAGTGGCTGCGTAAGGCCAAGTTGCACGCTGTTAATCCACGCCGGATTGGGCGTGTAGCCACTTTCTGGATACAACTTTGAATATTGATTCACAACCGTGGCGCTAAATTGCCCGCCAGTTTCCATTGGCGTTTGAATGCCGCTTGAAAAATTAAACTGACGAAATTGATTCATGAAGTCCACGGGAATGGGGACAACGGCTCCACTCAAATTAATGTCCTGCGCCGGCGTGTTTGAAATATTCGCCTGAGTGCTGGCCACAAATGAAGAATCAAATGCTGCTTGCGCCGCAACCAACTCCGCTTGTGTGACACCTTGTTGCAAGCGCGCAACTTGTGTTCCAAGATTGTGCTCCACGGAAATTCGAATGGCATCTTTCAAAGACAAATTCACTTCGGGATATGGCTTCCCGTACAAGTCGTTGCCCAGAGGCAGACCTGAACCAAGCTCCGAGATTTGTGGACCCAATAAATCAAGTTGCGCGCGCCGTTTCTGCAACGCGTTGAACACCTCATTCATTTCACGCGTCACAGGCCTCACTGGATCTTGCACCGGAGCCTGCGCCAATTCACGCGCGACGGCGGTATCCATGGCGTGACGCAACCCCTCGGTTCCATCGGGATCATCCATGGGCGCTGTGCAAGAACACACGCAAACCGCTGTGAGAAGGGCAAATGTGAGCGCCTGAATTGGCCAACGGAGAATCATGAAGCGTGCACTGTATACAAACCAAAAATGCGTAGAATCGCCCACATGAAATTGGCTCTACTACTGATCGTTCTCGTTCTTCCCGTTTTCAGCACCACCACTATGGCGCAAGCACCTGCGGCCGCGCCAAGTAAGTCCTACAGCGGCACCGTGGCCGCGAACGACGTCTATATCCGTTGCGGACCAAGCGCCACCAGCACGTATCCATTTGGCAAGTTGTCCATGGGCGACGTTGTTGAAGTGATCGAAGATAGTTTTGGCTGGGCCATGGTTCGCACCAGCGGACCTTCCTTCAAGAACATATATGGATACGTACTGGCCAACGACAAAGTGGTCCTGTCCGCCGACGGTCAAACTTTGACCGTGAACGCGGAGACCGAAGTTCGCGCGCCAAACATTGGCGCCGATGGCAATCCGGATGCTTCGTTCAAGGCGATTGGCAAAGTGAACTCTGGTGAAATGCTCAAAGTGGTCGCCACCATCAACGGCGAGCGTGAGAAGGTCTACAAAATTTCCATTCCCGCAACTTGCAAGGGCTATATCAACGGAAATTATATTCGTCGCTCCAGCGCGGGTGAAGCCACCAAAATGGCGGAGGCTCAAGCAAGCGTTCCTGTTGCGAAACCAACCACTGGTGCAACCACAGTGGCGGTGATCGAAGAGAAGACCAAGGAAATGAGCGAGACCATTCCAGCCACTGACACCACGCCAGCCAAAGTCATCACGGAAGAAACCAAAAAAGAAACCGTGATCACTGAAACAGTGGTGACGCCTGCTCCAACAGAAGTGGCAAAACCTGCGGTAAAAGCAGTGGAAGTTGTTGTGGTTGCGCCACCAGTCAAGACTCCGCAAATGATCGCGGCTGAAAAGCGCCGCCAAACTTTTAAAGACCTTGAAGTGATTTGGGTCACCGTGAAAGCGGAGCCACTGGCTTCAAGCGAAGTCGGCGTGCTGAAAGATCGTTACATGATTCTGATGAATGACGCTGAATGCGAAGCTGAGATTAAGAATGTTGTTGAGACGCGCGTGAAGCAACTCATTGTGCAGATCGAGGCGCAGCAACGCATTCGCCAACTCAAGGAACTACGCTCCGCGATTGATTCCGACACCGATCAAGTCCGCGCCATCAAGATTGCTTTGGAGGCGCGCTCCGACTTCACCGTCGTTGGCATTCTCAACGCCAGCAGTATTTATGATGGCAAGCGACTACCACTGCTCTATCGCTTGGTTGATCCAGCCGTTGGTCAAACTGTGGCGTATGTCACGGCGAAGAATCCAGCGCAACTTGCGACCATGCTTGGAACGCTGGTTGGTATTCGTGGCGAGAAGCGTTACGACGAGGCGTTGCGAGTCAGCGTGATTGATCCGACTGCTGTTGAAATTCTGACCACCCGCAAAAGTGGCCAAGTTCGCTCCATTCAATAAATCTAGGAAATAGAAATTCTTTCCATAACGAATCACTTTTTGCCCCTATACTTTGCTTCACTGGGGTGCTAGCTCAACTGGGAGAGCGCCGCCTTTGCAAGGCGGAGGTTAACGGTTCGATCCCGTTGCACTCCATTACCCAACTTGGTTTTGTGCGTAAAAGCGCACAAAACCAGCGGTCATTGCGGCCGCCGTTTCAATGCGAAGCGTTGTTGCTCCAAGTGAAATTCGAATTGCATGCGCGGCTTCGGTGGCGGCGATTTCCGCGTCGGTGAATCCACCCTCGGGACCAATCAACATCATGTAGCTGGGTTGGTCCATTTTTATTTTGGCGATTGGTTGTCCATCGGGATGCGCAATGTAGGCGGCGATGTTTTTGGCGTGGCACATTTCCACGCATGACTTGGGTGTGTGCGCGCTTGCGACTTGCGTGGTCCATGCACCGCGGCTTTGCTTGAGCGCCTCCACAAAAATTCTGTGAGCGCGTGCGCCGTCAAATCGGTCGGCTGGAATAACGCTGCGTTCGCAATCAAGCGGAGTGAATGATGCGACGGACAATTGCCCAAGCATGTCAAGCATGGTGGCCAAGCGATCGCCTTTTGGAATGGCCGCCGCAACATGAATGTCCGGCGTCAAGCGCGGCTGAATGTGAGAGGCGGAAACTTTGGCGCCAGT